>JBCCEV010000132.1:0-12027 GCA_039030125.1 Pseudomonadota bacterium
GCTTGAGCTTCGGCCTGTTTTCCCCGTTTAGAAATCCACCCCAGTGGCGGATCCCTTGGCCAGAGTTCTATGAGACTCAAATCAATCACGCCAAGCTTGCCGAGGATCTCGGCTATGACGAGATGTGGTTATCCGAACATCACTTCGTTGAGGACGGTTGGTCGCCCTCTTTATTTCCGATTGCTGCGGCCATGGCTCAGCAAACGACTAGCATCCGTATCGGCACCTTCGTGCTGTTGCTGCCGTTAGGCAAGCATCCGGTGCAGGTGGCAGAAGATGCGACCACGCTCGATATTATTTCAAACGGTCGCTTCGATCTGGGCCTGGGCCTGGGATATCGGGTGCCTGAATACAAAGGGTTTGGTATTGACCGCACCGAGCGCGCCGGGCGCATGGATGAAGCGCTAGAGATCATCCATAACGCGATGACCAAGGAAAAATTCTCATTCTCCGGCAAGTATTTCAATCTGGAGAACGTCCAGATGATGCCGCGGCCCGTGCAGCACCCGCGCCCACCGATCTGGACTGCGGCGATGAGCAAAGTTGCCGCGCGGCGAGCAGCGCGTTTTGGCTTTAATGTGGCGGGCACGGGTGGTGAGAATTTGCAGCAGTACTTTGACGACGCCTTGGTCGCCGAAGGTCGCAAACCTGAGGATTTTGGAGTGGGTCAATTGCGCTTGTTCTATATCGCGCCGACCCGCGACCAAGCCTGGGACGATGCGCAAAATCATGCCCACTACATGATGGAGGCTTACGATAAATGGTTGAAGGAAGCGGCCGACGTGGAATGGTTTCAAGAAACCATGTCGGTCTCATCAATGCCGGCGCCAGAGAAGCTTCGTGATACGCCAGGGTTAACGTTTTTCGAAGCGCCGTTGGTGATCGGTACGCCCGAAGACGCGATAAAGGAAATTGAGCGGTACCAGGAATCGAGCCGGGTGACCCACTTGGTGATTTGGATGCAATTAGCGGGCATGGATCCCAAAAAGACCGAGGCCTGCATGAAACTCTTTGCCGAGGAGGTGATGCCTCACTTCCGCGAATAACCTGCTGGGTCTATTGAATCTGCACCAGCATTGAACCATTTACACTAGCCAGCGTACTAGAATCAGACGGGCGCTGAAAGAAATCGTTAGTGTGTGGGTTCAACTACCGTGTGCAACGGCGCGGCCTGGCTTCAAAGATTCACCTATCTCTAACCTGCGGCACGGATGGTTTTGCTTAATGAAATTCATGAGAAAAAAGCGCCGATTAATCCCAACGTTACTTGTGCTTGGTGTTCTGGGCTCATCGTTTCTTAACAACGCCTGGAGCGCTGAAGCCGAGCAAATCAGTGACGGTCGCAAGCTGGCTCTCGCGACTCAAGCGAAAGCCGTCGCCCGCGAGCTGAGAGACTCACGTGAGCTGTTCGACCGGATCGCCGGAGCGGGAGCTTTGGCCGACGTCGGGGATGACGAAGCGCTCAAGTATTTAGCCAACATGATTCAGCATGAAGAATTTGTGTACCAGCGCGCCGCGCTCGACACACTTCTCAGTGTTCGCAATGCAATTGGCCCAGACGTGCTGAAGCGTTACGTGCTCGACGGCAATGATCGCATCTTCCTCCGCTTCGTGACCGAATCACTTGCTTCGCAACCGCGAGATTCAATGACTGATTTTTTGCTCGATATTCTTGAGTATCAAGACTCGGCTGTAAAAAAATTCGCGCTGCAGTCACTAGCGCAGTTGCCCTCTGAGAAGCGCACGGAACGGGTATTGCAATTGGCTAACGATGAGAGTCAAGCGAGCTTTATTCGGGCCTACGCATGGAACGCACTGCTAGGCACGGTCTACCAAGAGCAATCGATTAAGAAACTTTTCGATCTCTCTTTCAAAGGCAGCAGCCAAGCCAAGGAAGCGGCCGCGGTCGCGCTAGGACGCGTCGATACCCCAGAGTCCAAGGCGGTATTGCTGGAGCTCTCGCTCAGTGACAATGAACGCGTCGCAATTGCCGCAATGACCAGCAGGGCAGGGCTGGGTCACGAAGAATCCATGATCCAGATGAAGAACATGATCACTGACGGCTACGGCATCCAGCGCGCCGCCGCCGCCGGTGGCCTGCGGCGCATCAACCCACAAATCGCGGCGCGAATTACCGGTGAGGTTCTCGATTGTTGTGATCTGGAGCCTTACGCGGCCATGCGCCTCATCGAAGCGTGGGCCAATATCGATGCCGATCCGAGTCGCGTTTACGCGTGGGGTCTCGGTCATCGTGACGAAGGGGTGCGAATGCAAAGCATTTGGCTGGCGGGACAACGTTACGATCTGAACCACCTGGAGCAGATCGCTTCGATGCTAAGCGACGTCGACCCCGGGATCCGAGGTATCGCGGCCTGGGCTATCCTCAGGATGACTGTCGAACCGAGTTAAGTGCGAGAGAAAAGCGTGGCTGTGGCTTTCGGATTACCATACCTAAATTAATCCGAACGCCGGTAACCCAGTGGCCCCGTGTTGAACGAGAATCACATGGCGGAGCGCTTGTTCTCTAAGCGCAATATTTTTGCTTACGCGCTCATCTGCGGGTTCGTATTCTTAACCCAAGTCTTTCTCGAAGAGCGACAGCCGCCGGTCGCCGACGCATTGCGGTATTTGGATTATGCGTTCAATTTGAATGAACACGGTGTTTTCGGTTTAAGCCCGCCACCAGGCGAAGCATTTTCACCCGGACGCGCGAACGCGCCGTTGTACCCCTGGACACTCAGTTTATTTCTGCGGCTCTCGGACGTGGCGCAGGGTGACGTCGCTTGTCATGTACAGCGGCAGGGCCAGTGCGCTTATGTTTTCCAGGGCGTTGCGCTGTGGCAAACGGTTTTAATGTGCGTCGGTTTGTGTGCGCTGTGGGCGGCTGGGAATTTGATATTTGGCCGCCTTGGCGCCGGCTTGACCGTATTAGCGTCGTATTTGAGTGGCGAGTTTACGGATTTTCCTAACGAACTCCTGACCGAGAATTTAACGATCCCGTTGGTTTGCGTACTCACGCTGGCAATCGTCGCGTTTCGCACCAGCACGCGAACGTGGGCCGCTGCGCTCGGTGTTACCAGCGCGCTACTCGTCCTGACGCGCCCAGAATTTATTTACCTGACTTGGGCGCTGATTGCGACATTTTGCGGACGCTTATTCATGTTACGAACACGACGTACAGCGGTTGAACTCGCTCTAGTTCTGCTGTGCACCGTGGTCCTGATTGGCCCGTGGGCCGTTCGAAATTATGTTTACTTTGGCGATCCCGCCCTAACGCAAACCTATGGCGGCAAAGTGCTGGCGGAACGTATTAGCTACAACGATATGTCGCTGGGTGAGGTTGCCGTTGCCTTTGTGCATTGGTTCCCTGATTTTGGCGATTCGATTACGGAGAGGTTACTGCCGTCGAGATTTTACGAGCGTTTGGGTTTTGACCCAAACAGCTATTCTGCCGTGGGCGTGCAGCGCTATTACGATGACTATTTGCACAGGTGGGATCCTGAACAAATGGTGGGCGCACTGATAAAAACAGAGATTCTGGGCAACCCCATCAAGCATGGCATTGTCTCGGCTGCGTTGATGTGGCGTGGCGCCTTCGTCGCGACACTGTGGGGCGCGCTCGGACTTTTTTCTGCGGGTTACATGATGTTTACTGGGCCGCCTCGGTTAAGAACGAACCTCTGGCGAATTGCCCTTGCGCCGTCGCTGATGATGGTGCTTTATGCAACGGTATCGGTATCTATTCCGCGCTACGGCGTTTGTTTGATTCCGCTTTACTCGCTGGCCATGGCGGGGGTAGCGCTGGCGATACTTGCGCGGCTGCGACCTGCGCCCGTCGAAAGTGCCGCGCCTTAAAGCTATCTTGGTTTCCAGTCTCTATATTTGATATGAGCCGGCGTATCACGCTTTTTGTATTGTTCGGCTTGATCGCCCAGCCACTCAAACCATTCGCCCCATGAAGGTTGGTCTTGATCTTCGCGGATGTCGTTGGACCAACGGCGCAGCTTGCGATTCATCGTAGCGACAATCCCGCCTGCAAGATCAAGCACCAACTCAATTGTGGCGATCCGCTTATAGACCAACAGCCCCATTGTTTCGAATGACGTCGTAACGGTTATTGCAGCATTGACATAGTCATCACCGAGCTGGCGCAGTTCTTCGAGAGTCACGCCATCTGGAACCGCCTGCAGTAAAGTCAGCGCCCGCGCCAGATCTTGGTTATAGAACGTTTGCGCAAGATTGATGGCGACCACGTCGCGTTGTTGGACCTTGAAGTAACGAATTTGAAACCAACCAAAGACGAGACCTGTGACTATAGATCCAGCACCGATGATTTCTGCGAGGTTCGCGAGGGTCCCTAAAGACAAATCAGCCATATATCATTTCCCCTTCGTACGTTTTTTACTGCTGGTCTTAATTCGTGATCTAGAAAACACTAAAAAAAACGGGCGATGATGGCGCTTGGAGGCCGTATCATATTTCAAACACCACCACAGTTGCCGGCGGTTGCCGTGAGGAAGGCAAGCTATGTATCGTAATTCTGGACAGCGACACGAGAAGGTTCTGCTATGGGGCGCTCCGGTTTCCTTATGGAGCGGACGCGTCCGATCGTATTTGATCAAAAAAGGGATCGAATACCAAGAGTTGTATCCGGCCAACCCCCGTTATCAGGCGGAAATATTACCGGCGCTAGGTTACTTCGCGGTGCCGGTCACCGAACTACAAGACGGTACCTTGATTCAGGATGGCACCGATACGATGGAATGTTTAGAGAAAATATTCCCGCAGCGTTCGATGATCCCGGGATCTGCGGTGCAACGCGGAGTGGCCTGGCTCATCGAGTTTTTTGGTTGCGATTTGTTCTTTATTCCAGCGATGCATTACCGATGGAATTTTCCCGAGCAGCGGGCCAACATCGATGCCGAGTTCGCCCGCGGGATCTCACCGCATCGGGAGGTCGAAAAACAAAAAGCAGATCTTGCACCTCTACAAGAATTCTTCGGAGATTTTCCACGACTTATGGGGATCAATCCCGACACGATTCCGGCCATCGAAGCTTCACACATCGAGTGCCTGGAAATTTTAAATGCGCACTTTCGCTACCATCCCTACCTCCTTGGAGGCTATCCGAGCGTCGCCGATTTTGGGCTGATTGGCCCCATGTACGCCCATCTTGGGCGCGATCCGGTGCCAGCAAACCTCATGAAGAACATTGCGCCTCACGTGTACCGTTGGACTGAAAGGATGTTCGAAGCCGCTCTCGTTGACGGGGAGTTCCCTGACATGCCCAGTGCGTTTCCAGAAAATGATGAGGTGCCCGAGACCTTGCTGCCCTTCCTGGAATACCTGTTCCGAGATTGCGGCCCGCAGGTCCTTGGGATGCTAGAAACGTTCAACAGGTGGATAGAGTCGGACCCGAAACCGTCGTCAGGTGATCTCGCGCAACGCGATCAAAACGCCCCGGTGGGGGCCCATCCGCAGCTCGGCGCTTTCGATTTCGAACTACAAGGCACGGTGATTCATAGCCAGGCGTTTGCCAATGTCGTGTATCACTTCCAACGCATCCTCGAGGTTATCGACGGATTCGAAGACTCTGGCAAAGAGCGCTTCGATGCCTTAATGGCGCGCCATGGTGGGACTGCCCTTATGTCCACCCGCCTAAAAGGCAGGATTAAATCAGAAGATTACGCGTTGCGCCTTGCGTAATCGTAGTGCGGGAGATGAGGTAATGGGTTCTGTATGGGCCAGTGAATCGCAATTGCAGCGCTTTCGAGATCGCGTTGAGATGCCGGGCAAAATTACGATGCTCAACCTGCTAAGGTTTCGAGAGATCGCCAATTACACTGCTGCTGACGAAGCCGCGCCCTGCTCGGGGATCACCGCTTATGAGCGCTACGCCGCGCTGGTGTTTCCCCTCATCAAAAAGCTTGGGGGACGCATTATAGTGTCGGGAGCAGCCTTGGGTACCGTGGTCGGGCCACAAGATGAGGAATGGGATCGCATGATCATCGTCGAGTACCCAAGCATTCGGGTGATGTTAGGAATGATGAGTTCGCAAGAGTATTTGAGCATCGCCCACCATCGGACCGCAGCGCTGGCGGATTCTCGTCTTATCCCGGTGACCGCAAATGAGCGCGCCAAGAATTGATTTGGATTGCGGCGCTGGATAAACCAGCAGCCGCGAATCAAATTGTATTTTCGCTCAGGCCGGGGCGGGACTGCCCTCTGATGTAGGATTCTCGATAGTATCCAGCGCGGCTTTAAGAGCGTCCAAGCGCGTTTCGTAGTAAGCATTGGGCGGCAAGCAGTGATCAGCATTCAGGCCCGCGAGCACATTGCGAACGTGCTCGTTCATGCCGCTTGAGAAAACCAACTTACCAGCCTGATTCGCATCGCAGGCAATTGTCTCCACGGCGCGTGCGGCTGACACATCGACGAAGGGTACCGATGAGAAATCGAGAATGATTGCGCCGGAGCGGTTCTTAACTCGCTCTCGTACTTGGTGCCCAACATCGGCGGCCGCCCCGAAACTCAAGGGTCCCGTGAACTCAAACATCGTGATTTGGTTTTTTGCCTGATCAAGCAATGCCTGCTCTTCTGGCGAGGTGCTTACGCTACCCTCATTCTGGAAAGCCTCAAGTTGGATGTCGGCGATCCGTTTCACAAACGCGAGAGCCGCCAACACAACACCGGCCGCCACCGCGGTAATGAGATCGACGAACACGGTGAGCCCGAGCACGATTGCCATAAGTGCCAAATCCCAACGCGGCCCTTTATGCGCGCGGCTAAGATAAGCGACATCGATGATGTCCCAACCGACCTTGACCAAAATGCCGGCCAACACCGCGTGGGGAATAAGCTCGGCGATGGGCGCCAACGAAATGACCACCGCGAGTAACAGCAGCGCGTGGATCGTTCCTGACAGCTTGGTGCGCCCGCCGGTGCGGATATTTACAACCGTACGCATGGTGGCGCCCGCTCCAGGGATCGCTCCGAAAAGTCCGGCAACGGTATTACCAATACCCTGACCGATAAGTTCCTTGTCCGAGTTGTGACGTGTGCGGGTCATGTTATCGGCGACGAGTGAGGTCAGGAGGCTATCGATCGCCCCCAACACCGCCAAAATAAAGGCGGCCTCCAGCACAATTAAAAAAGTGTCATGAGTGAACTCAGGGATCACGAGCGAGGGCCAACCCGTTGGGATATCGCCGAGGATGGGAGCGCCTGGGAGCACCAGGCTCACCAGTGTTCCGATAATTAATGCGGCCAGGGGGCCGGGGACGATGGCGCCCCAGCTTTTTGGCCACTTGAAAACAATAACCAAACATAGCGCGCCGATGATCACGGCGGGCCAGATAGGGTCGGCAACCGCCGCCGGTATCGCGGTAAGCGCCGGGATGGTGCCGCCACCTTCGGGCTCGTGCCCAAATAAACGCGCGAACTGCAGTGCGATGATGATGCAGCCAATGCCGCTCATAAAACCCGAGATGACGGGATAAGGGACAAGGCGAATATATTGCCCGAACTTCATGAGGCCAAAGGCGATTTGCAATAAACCGGCGAGCACCACCGCGGCGAAAACGAGTGCTGGGTTACCGGTGAGAGATGCAAATACGCCAGCAAAAACCACAACCATCGGACCAGTCGGGCCAGAAATTTGAGAACCCGTACCGCCAAAAAGTGCGGCGAAAAAGCCGACGAAAATGGCGCCCCACAAGCCTGCAATGGGACCAGCGCCCGATGCTTCTCCGAAGGCGAGCGCCAAGGGGAGCGCGACTACACCGGCAGTCAGGCCGCCATAGATGTCGCCACGCAGGTTGCTGAAGTCGAAAAAGCCTGTGCGGGGCGTTGGCGCGGTGACGCTATCCATCACTTATATCCTCAATTGAAGGTACTGCGGGTCAAGCCCCGAAAAGGGGTAAAAGAATCCCAACGAACGCTGGCGTGTCGTTATTTTCAGAGTCGCCAGCAACCTCACCTTAGCGGCCAGGGTGGCTCGTCACGGAGCGTGCTGTCATAAGCGTATGAGACGGCAATTCGCAGGTTTTTGCTGACCAAAGTGGCGATTTCTGGTGAAATAGTTTTCCTATCACATGTAACGGACGTGCTAATGAATTCCGAACAAGGTAAGGAAGAGCGACCATGACCAACGAAGCACGGCCCACCGTCAAGCAATTGCAGTGCTTTGTTGCTGCCAGCGAGCAAGATAGCTTCCGTCGCGCAGCCGATCGCATGGGGGTCACACAGCCCACTTTAACCGCTCAGATTGACTCATTGGAAAATGCTCTAGGCGCATTGCTATTCGAACGCTCCCGCACGGGTAGTCGGCTGTCCCCGCTCGGGCGCGAGCTGGTTCCTACCGCGCGCCGGGTTTTAGAAGAAATCGACGGATTTGTGCAGCTCGCAATCGATTCGCAATCGGGTCCGGCCGGCACCTACCGGCTGGGCGTGCCGCCAACCCTGGGGCCTTACCTGCTGCCGCATATCTTGCCTGATCTGCATGCGCGCTACGGTGATCTGCAGTTCTTCGTGCGCGAAGAGGCGCCAGCGGAACTCGAACACGGCCTCGACAGCGGCCGCTACGATTTAATTCTGACGCCGCTGCCGCTGAATTCGGAGAATTTTCAAGTGACTCATTTGTTTCGTGAACCCGTGAAGCTCGTGGTCCCTGGCGAGCACGCACTGGCCTCACTAGAGGAAATTGGTGAGGAAGACTTGCGCGGTCAACATGTTTTGACCATTGAGGAGCATCATCTTTTTCATCGCCAAATCGGGCAACTTTGTGAGCGCTTAGGAGCGCGCATGCGGCGTGACTACGAGGGCACGAGCCTCGATACCCTGCGTCAAATGGCAGTGATGGGAATGGGCGTAGCGTTTCTCCCGGCGTTGTACATCGCCTCGGAGATCCGTGAAGGCTCGGGGCTTAGTGTTGTGGCCGTCCCGGGCGCTAAAGAAATTGATCGCATTCACGCGATTGCGTGGCGAGCCACGTCGCCGTCCAGAGCGTTATTTAAAACCTTAGCCGACGAAATTCGCGAATGCGTCGCGCGGCGCCTCAAGGGCGTGGTCGCGGCAATTAACTGACGCGGATTAGGCTTCTTTCGATAACGATACCGAGCAGATTGAGCGTCAGTGAGGGCACAATGAGGGTTGCTTTGCGCAGTGTTGGTATTCGGGTCGGGGGATGGCCTGCATTCGGATCGGACTCACCGGGATCGAGGGCGCCATCAGTATTTAGATCGTCTTGACCGTCAAGTATGCCGTTGGTGACGGCTACGACTCGATTGACCCAACCATCATCAAGTTTGCCGTCGGGAATCGCATTGGCGCCTTCGATCCCGTTTGTTTCACGGCGGTTGCCCAGCTCACCGGGTCCGTCAGAGAAGCCAGCGAAGCAATCAGCTCGCGAACTCCTTCAATACCGCTACAAACGTTAAACCATGCCGAGCGGAAAATCGCGGTGCAACATGCAACGCTTGCTCACTTTCTTCGTATTACCGATCCGTCCTTGCACTGTCGCTTATTTTGGCGAGGTAAACTAAAGGGCGTTTCGGGCGAAGGTATCTTTTGTGGCTCATCCTCGGCACATCCATATCGATCCACAAAACTTTTGGCACGATCCCTATCCAGCGCTCGCGACGATGCGTCAAACAGCCCCTATCGTTCGCGTGCCCGAACTGGGCGCGCTCCTAATGACGACCCGTGACGACATTTTTAGTTGCGAGAAAAATACTGCCGTTTTTTCGTCTTGGCAGCCCGACGGCTTGATGACGAAGTTGATGGGCACGAACATGATGCGTCGCGATGGTGCCGAGCATCAGCATCAGCGCAAGCAAATGTTTCCTGCCGTGTCGCCGCCGACGGTCCGAGATTATTGGCGCTCGAAGTTCGCAAGTTACGCCGTTCAGTTGTTGGATGATTTGGAAGCCGGGATGACGGTCGATCTCATTTCCGAATATGCGATGCCGTTGTCGGCGAATGCGTTGCGCGAGCTCACGGGCTTGCTGTGCTTAACCCCGCGTGAGATGGATGAAGTCTCGCAAGCGATGATCGATGGTTGTGCCAATTATGCCGGGGACCCGGGAATCGAGACGCGCTGTCACAGCGCGACCGCCCGCATTGATCAGTCGATCGACGACATGCTCGCCAAACCCGATGGCAATCCGAGCTCGGACATACTCAACGTGCTGGTCCGTGCTGGGCAGCAACTTGAGCACATACGGGCGAACCTGAAGCTCGTGATCAGCGGCGGCCAAAATGAACCACGTGATGCGATCGCTGGATGTATCTGGGCATTGCTGACGCACCCGGAGCAAGGTGCTTTGGTTGCCACTGGCGATGCAAGCTGGGCGCAGGTTTTCGATGAATACGTCCGGTGGATTTCGCCGATCGGGATGTCACCTCGGCGGATTAATAGCGATTACGATTGGCAGGGGATCACGCTGCGCGAGAATGAGCGGCTTTTTCTGATGTTCAACTCCGCCAATCGTGATGAGGGCGCGTTCGACCACCCTGAGCAATTCGATATCCAGCGCACCACCGCCAAAGCCGTGGCATTTGGGGCCGGCCCACATTTCTGCGCGGGCGCGGCGGTGTCGAGAACACTGATCGCCGACGTTGCCCTGCCGATGTTCTTCGAGCGTTTCCCGAACACTCGGGTAGCCGGCGAAGTTCCGTTCGGCGGTTGGGCCTTTCGTGGGCCACTAGCGATGCCGGTAACCCTGGCGTAATAGGCAGAATCAACATCGGTCATGGAGAAGCTGCAATGACACCCGAAGAGATCGTTCAGTTCGCTGAAGATGCGCATGCCTCGTGTGACGTTGAGCGCATAATGAAATGCTTCGAGGATAATATCGTGGCGAGTTGGAACGGCCGCGCAATTGCCTCGAGCAAAGCGGAACTGCGCGTTTGGTATCACAAATTTTTTGATTCGCAGAAGTCGTTCAAACTGAAGAAAACCCTGCGAGCCGCGCAAGGCAACATGATTGCGGTTGAGTGGCAACACGAGCGAACGGCCGCGGACGGCCAGCGGTTTGAGGCTTGGGCGGCTGAGATCTGGTGGATGAGTGATGCCAATCGTCTTGAACAATGGCACGCGCATTGTACGGAGTATCCGCTTGAGGAATAGCGCGGCCAGCGCTCAGTGAAATTTCTAAATGCGAGTCAGATGACTTCAGGTCTTCGCGCACTTGCAAACGGAAAACGTCGCCGAAAATCAGCGGCGATTTCCTCGAAGGTCATCCACCTCACACCGACATGCCCATTGATGTATTCGATGAGACGTTCGAGCATCAAAATTACCTGTGGTCGACCGCTAACGCCTGGATGGATATGAACGGAAACACCGCATAGTCCATTTCGCGATAGACCCAGTCGAACTGATCGCGCCACATTTGTTCGATATCGCGCGGATTCACGAAGCCGTGGCTGTTGGGTACTTTCTTCATGAACATCATCGGTGGCAGATCGTCGAGGTACCAGTTCGCACCGATCTCAACGAGGTCGATTTCTTTACCGTGCTTGAGTGGCTGCATCCAGTCCTCGGCGTTCTTTTCGTAATCGATCACGTTCCAGGAATCGCCAACTCGCGCATAAAACGGTTGGAAATCACGATAGCCTTGGCTGTGGTCATACTCAAAGCCATACTTTTGCAATAATGCCGCCGTGGTGGCTGACATTTCCCACCAGGGTGCTACGTAGCCACGCGGTTTTTGTCCGCTGAGCTTCTCAATGACCTCGATGGATTTAACCAGCATTAAGCATTGTATTGATGTGGAGGAGGGTACTCGTCCTCCTGCGTAGCGCATGTACCGCATGGGCCCGGCGGAGCTAGCGGAGGTACGGCGGCAGTTAGATGGGTTTTTGGCGAGGTGCTGGGTCGCACCCACCCCTTCGCCAAGTAACCATCTAACTGGCGCCGTACCTCGGCCAGCTCTTCCGGGCTCATACAATACATGCTCTAGGCAGGAGGTCGAGTACCCTCCTCCACATCAATACAATGCTTAATTGGACTATCCACAGGCGTAC
>JBCCEV010000133.1:0-12014 GCA_039030125.1 Pseudomonadota bacterium
AATTTGCGTTGTTCCTGATATCGGGCAACGGCCTCGAGCGAATACCGGGAAAGCGAGTTGCGCTATTGCGTTGGTGTCCCGCACCAGGCCATCGACCACGATGCCGGATAGCCCGCGCCGTTTTGCTTCGCCGGAAAATAATTCCCCCACCACCGCTCGATCGGAACCTCGGCTATCGACCACCAGAACCTCGTTTTCCTGCGCTTCGTCCAGCGCCTGAATAACAGCGAGGAAATCGTTTTCGCATTGAACGGTGCGGGCGTATCCAACCATCTTCAGCCCGGGCGCAACCGGCCGCAAGCCAGTGTCCATCACCGCGATCGATTTATCAGCATCGGCAAGGGATGCGGCATCTAAATGACGAAGACGAGCTAACAGTTGAGTGTCGTTCACGCGGCGGTTACTCGCCGCGCGTGGCGGTTAGCAAACTGGTGGCACCATCTGCCAGTAAACGAATATCGGTGCTGCAACACATTAAAGAGTAGCCCTCAGCGATTTTTTCGCGAGCCTCACCAGGATCGCCTGCGTAATAGCCAAGCTTCATGGAATTAGCGATGCTCGCCGATGTCACGCGCGCGATGGCGTCAACCACCAAGGGGTCATCGAGTTTACCCAAGCGCTCCAAGCTCGCGGATAAGTCCGCTGGTCCAACGAACACGGCGTCCACGCCATCGACCTCACAAATTTCATCTATCGCGTCTACCGCATCGATATGTTCGGCTTGAACGATCACCGCTGTGTGTTGATTCGCTTGTGAAAAGTACTCGCTAGCCGAGAGCCCATACGTCTGCGCGCGCGACAACCCGACACCACGGGAGCCTTGCGGCGGGTATTTCGAGAAACTAACGACCAGACGTGCCTGCGCTGCCGAGTTAACTCTAGGTACGATAATTCCTGCCGCGCCGACATCAAGCGCCCGCTTGATCGACACTTCATCACCGCGCGAAATTCTAACCACACAGGGGATCGGCGATGCCGCACGAATGATATGTTGCACTTCGCGTGGTGACAGCGGCGCGTGCTCGGCGTCGATAAAAAACCAATCAAAGCCCAAACGGGAAAGCAGCTCGGCGGTATCCGCTGATTCCAGCGAAATGGCGGTACCGATCAAATTATCTCCGGCTAAAAGACGCTGACGAAAGTCGGTAAGCATCGAAAATTCTCAGTTAGGGGCTGAAAAAAAGCGCCCCTCAAGGCGCTTGTTCGAATTCCTTCAGAGCTAACCTTCAACGGGAAAGACTTTGCTCCAGGCCAAGCCTTTCGAGTCCTCGACTTCCGCCCGGATTTCGCCGCCGTCCTTGGGCTTGAAGAAAAATCGGAATACCGGATCCTCACTCACGGAAAAACCTGTCTCGGCGATCATGATCTCAACGTCGTTGTAGAAAATCTTAACGCGCTTGACATAGTGGGCCGGTCGAATAAGTTGTGTTTTTTGATCTTTTTGCATGCCGGTGACATTAGGGTGACTGAGCATAAACTGACCAACCATTGTGTCGTCGGCACCCACGTCACCGACGGTACGAAATTTCATGCTGCCAATGCGATCCATGGCCAAAGCGAAGTCCGAGGCTAGTGGTGCCGAGCAGCCACCTTGAGCTTTCACAAAGTTTTTAACCATGTAGTGCTGACCGTTATTCAACGCCGCGATCGCACGCACATTGGTATATTTGTCTACCCGTACACGCATTGCGAGATCCGCCTTGCCCATTGCTTTGGTTAGATGAAACACGCCGACCAACGGCTGCGGGTTCTCTTCGACAAAGAGGTAAATTTTCTCGATGAATTTCTCCTCGGTTTGAGGAAATTGCGCCGTGATAGAAACCGGCGTTACCGAAGCGTCTTCCGCCCGGTAAGGTGTTTTCAGGCTAATGACTTCGTCGCTTTCTGTCAGCGTCACGTCTTTGAAATATTTGGGCTTGAGGAAAGTGGCCCAAATATCTATTTTTGATTCGTCGGCCAACGCCGCCGAGCTAGCGGTAATAAGTGCAATGAGACCCGCCGAGAGGAAATGATTTTTGAACTGCATGCCGTAGGACTCCACAAACAGAGCATCTTGAGATTCGGTTGGGCGCTAAAACCATCTATTTCGAGTGCGCCAGCACTCATCGGTTCCCAACACGTCGCCTGTAATTAGCAATTATAACAAACACTTCGAGCCGATCTGTGCGGAACGCCAAAAGTTGGTATACATTCAAGTTTCTATCAGATTGCTTGGAAGCTGATGTTTTCCCTGCTTAAGTGGTCCCCTTTGGCCTTGGTCTTAACCGCCGTTTGCGCGGCGCCTTACGCCCATGAGCATCACGAACTGATGGCTGTGCACCCCCAGCCCGCACCGAAGTACTACTTTGACGTGAAAGGGCATAGTCAGCAGAGTGTGCTGGCCCTGTTGAACCGGGCTGAGGATCTCTACCGGGAAGCATCGCCTGAGCGGCGTAAGGCCTTGAGAATCGTCATGGTCCTTCATGGACCAGACGTGCGTTATTTTACGGCGAGCGACGATGCCACGAACGACATATTGACCCTTGCCGAACGTTTAGATGCCGAGGGGATCGTTGATTTCAAAATGTGCGCAAAAGCGGCAAAGTATTTCGACATCGATCGCGACAAAGTGCCCTCGTTCGTCGAGTTCGTACCCTATGGAATGGCGGAGATTGTCAAACTCGAGGAAGGTGGTTTCGTAAGGCTTTAGGCGAAGTGCCGGAAGCCAGCGGGCGGCTGATAAACAGCGCCGCGCGCATCGTGTACCACCACGCCATCACCTTGCACAATCCGCCCGATCCGGGTCACGGTGGTGTTGGCCGCTGCTGCGATTTCCGAACACCGCTCGATGCAATCTTCGGGCAGAGAAAACGCCAATTCGTAGTCGTCCCCTCCGCACAGCGCTAGATTCACCGCATCATCGAAGTCGTAACAGCTTTGCAGTGATGGCGACAAGGGTACAGCGTCGAGATCAACTTCGATGCCAACGCCACTGTCTCGCGCGATGTGTCCTAGGTCAGCGACCAGACCATCTGAAATGTCGATCATCGCGTGCGCGACATTTGGCAATTCCCGCCCTAACTCAATTCTCGCAACCGGTTCTAAAAATCTGGAAATCAATTGTGACCGAGCATTGGCCTGAAGGTCGTTATCTTCCACTTCCATGATCGCGCGCAGCCCCGCGGCGGCATCACCAAGCGTTCCGGTAACCAATACCGCATCACCAAGCTCGGCGCCACAGCGAGTCACAGGCGGGCCATTTAATTCGCCAATCATCTGGAACGTGACACTGAGGGGACCACGCGTCGTGTCGCCACCAATTAACGTGGTCCCAGACTCCCGGAGTCCGCGGCTAAGACCCATGCAAAATTCGTCGACCCATTGCTCGGAGGCACTGGGTAGCGTCACTGCAAGCTGCGCAAATCTAGGTGTTGCGCCCATTGCGCACACATCGCTGATATTGACCGCCAAACTTCGATAGGCGATTTGATCGGGACTCAGTTGCTCGGGGAAATGCGTGCCCAGCACCAGGGTATCGGTGCAGGTTACAAGTTGAGAGGCGCCGCTGACATCGATGACCGCGCCGTCGTCACCGATCCCTACTGGTACGTCATCAGACGCTTTGACCAATTGCGAGATCCGCTCAATGATCGAGAACTCGTCCATTGGCAACTGGGAACCCTGCGCTATTGCAGTTCGCTAGGCCGCTGTTGGCGAGCGAGCCGGTCAAGGACACCGTTAACGTAAGTGTGGCCCTCAACGGTCCCAAACATTTTGCAAAGCTCGATGGCCTCGTTAATTACCACGCGATACGGCACTTCGGGGCGCAGCCGCAGTTCATAAGCTCCGATCAGCATGACCGCGCGCTCGACATACTCCAAACGACGCCATTCGCGATCGAGGAAAGGTTCGAGATCGGAGACCAGTTGCTCGTAGTTGTGCGGAACTTCTCGCGTCAACTGGGTAAAGTAGTCCATATCAACTTTCACCAGCTCACGCTCAGCAATGAATTCTTTGAGGATCGCCTCAGGCGGACTTGCCGCTAACTGCCACTGATAAAGTGCTTGAACTGCAGCTCGGCGCGCGCGGATCCGGCCTTGCTTGGCGCGCCCGCCGCCGTTGGTCACAGTTTCGCGAGCAGATTTGCCATTTCGATCGCGACGGCCGCTGCATCGGCTCCTTTGTTACCCGCCTTTGTTCCCGCTCTCTCGATCGCTTGCTCAATGGTATCGGTAGTCAACACGCCAAACACGATCGGCACATGCGTTTCTAAAGAGGCCTGTGATACGCCGCTCGCGCAGGTGCTGCAAACATATTCAAAGTGCGGTGTTGAGCCGCGGATCACCGCTCCCAAAGTGATTACCGCCGCGAAATTATTCGATTGTGCAAGTTTCTTCGCCGTTAACGGAATTTCGAAAGCGCCGGGGACCCGCGCTAGCGTAATATCCGATTTCGTCACGCCGTGACGGCAAAGCGCATCAATACACCCTGCTTCCAATTGGTTCACAATGAAGTCGTTGAAGCGCCCGCTGACGATTGCAAAACGGGCACCACTGCCAACGACTACGTCCCCTTCCAAGGTTGTCACATCAGACATCGTTCTCCACCACTTAGTTGACGTACTCGACAACCTCCAAGCCAAAACCAGAAATCGCATGATACTTGCGTGGATTACTCATGACTCGCATTTTCTTCACGCCAAGATCAGCGAGTAGCTGCGCGCCCAGGCCGATCTGCCGCCAATCCATGGGATGCTGCTGATCACGCTTTAACGCCTTCGTGCCAGAATCAACCGTTAACGAAGCAACCATGCTAATCAAATCATCGTTGCTGATCTGGTTGTTCAATATCACAATCACGCCTTCGCCAGCTTCGGCGACGCGTCCCAACACATCTCGCAAGGGCCAAGGGGCACCTTCACGCAAGGTCGCCGTGAGGTCATCGACAGGGTTACCGATGTGCACACGCACGAGAGTCGGACGGTTTCCATCGATGGTTCCTTTGACCAAGGCCAGGTGGATGTCATCGTGGATTGCGTCCTTGTAGGCGACCACCCGAAAAGGGCCAAACTCCGTTGGCAAATCAGCCTCCGCAACCCGCTCTACCGTCTTCTCATTCTGAATTCGAAAACGGATCAGATCAGCGATGGTGCCAATTTTGAGGTCATATTGCTCGGCAACTCTCTCAAGCTCCGGGCGTCGCGCCATCGATCCATCATCGTTCATGATTTCGACGATCACCGATGCGGGCTCCAAGTCGGCTAGTTTTGCTAAATCGCACCCCGCCTCCGTGTGACCGGCCCGCGTTAGAACGCCGCCAGTTTGGGCCATTAACGGGAAGATATGCCCAGGTTGGACCAAATCGCTGGGCTTGGCCCCCGCCTTTACCGCGGCCTGGACTGTGCGCGCCCGATCGGCTGCTGAAATCCCCGTTGTGACACCGACCGCCGCTTCAATGGAAACCGTGAAATTAGTCCGGTGAGTGTACTGGGTATCGCTCACCATCAATGGCAACTGCAAAGCGCGGCAACGCGACTCTGTCAGGGTCAGGCAAATTAACCCGCGTCCGTTGCGGGCCATAAAATTAACGTGCTCAGGCGTGCAATGCGTAGCCGCAACGACGAAGTCTCCTTCGTTCTCGCGGTCTTCGTCATCCATAAGGATGACCATTTTACCGTCGCGTACGTCCGCGATTAATTCTTCTGACGAATTCAAAGCCACTGGGCTTTCTCCACGATCCAGTTCGACCGGTGTGCGGGATAGGGATTCTACGTCTATTCTGCAGCCCCATGAAGGCGTTCGATATAGCGTGCCACCAGATCGACTTCAATGTTCACTGGGTCGCCAGGCCCCAGCTCACCAAGCGTCGTGATCTCAAGGGTATGAGGGATCAGCATTAAGTCAAAGCGATTGTCGCTAACCGAGTTGACGGTGAGGCTCACACCGTCGATAGAGATTGAGCCTTTGGTGGCGACGTATTTTTTCAACGCCTGTTCAATTTCAATCGTGAAACGTTGATATTCGCCAGCAGCCTCGGTCGCGATCATGTGGCCAAGCCCATCGACGTGACCAGTGACCAAATGTCCTCCCAATCGGTCGCTGAGTGTGAGCGCCTTCTCCAAATTAACGGTCGAACCTGCGCCCAGGTTGCCCAGCTTCGTACGCTCTAAAGTCTCTACAGAAACATCAACTTCGAATGCCTCATCGTGGAGAGCGACCACGGTCAAACATGGTCCGGAGACCGCTATCGAATCCCCTAATCCAACGTCGGAAAGGTCAAGATTAGGGCAATGGATCGCAACCCGGGCAGCCTCGCCATCTCGCTCGATCGATTTTATGCTGCCGCGCGTTTCAATGATTCCTGTAAACATCTTTTGCTTCAGTTCTTTGCTGGGATATACGTGAGACGAACATCTTCGTCGAATTGTGTTACGTCCACCAGCGCAAGTGGGTTCTTTTCGGGTAACTGTTCGATGCCCGAAACCTGCGCTGCCGCACGACTACCGCGACCTAGAATTTTTGGCGCCAGGTAGACGATTAACTCGTCAAACACAGCCTGTTCAATGGCCGCACCCGCCAAGGTTGGACCTGCTTCAATCATCACCTCGTTCATTTCGCGCCTACCAAGTGCCTTCAGAAGCGCATCGAGATCATCAAGCTCACCTAATGTTTCAACGAGTGCTCCGCTATTGGATAGAGCGTCAATCTTGTTAGCATCGCTACTCGTCGTATAGATGATGGTCGCTCCAGATTCGGCCAGTAACTTGCTCTGTACCGGGGTGCGCAGATGATGGTCTAGGATCACCCGGGTTGGCTGACGGCCCGCCATTTCTAGACGTTGAGCGCGCACGGTAAACCGCGGATCATCGGCGATCACAGTCCCAACGCCACTGATGATGGCACAGCTTTCCGCACGTAGACGCTGAACATCACCGCGTGCAGCAGCGCCCGTGATCCATTGGCTATCGCCGTTAGCGAGCGCGGCGGAAAAATCGAGGCTCGTGCCCAGCTTGATCTTAACGAAGGGTCGTCCTGTTCGCTGGCGTTTAAAGAAGCCGCGATTTAAAGCCTCGCCACGCTCGGCAAACAATCCAGTAACGACTTCTATACCGGCCTCTTTGAGTTGCTGTTGACCAGCGACTTTAGGATTTGGATCCTCGTTGCCAATCACAACCCGTGCAACTTTGGCTTCGATCAGAGCTTCAACGCAAGGCCCGGTGCGACCGTGGTGTGAACATGGTTCGAGGGTTACATAAACGTCTGTTCCAGCAACGGTATCAGTGGCAGCCTGCAACGCGGCGATTTCAGCATGGGCTTCCCCAGCTTTGCGATGAAACCCCTCGCCAATGACCTGTCCATCACTGACTATGACGCAGCCAACGCAGGGATTTGGTGTCGTTGTGTAGCGGCCCTGACTGGCAAGATCAAACGCGCGCGACATGAAATGCAGATCAACATTCATCTGCATCGGACGACATCACTCTTTCTTTTTTTCGTTGAGCAACTCGAGCTGTTGATCGCGGATATGGGGCGGCAGCTCATTCTCCAGTCGCTCAATTTCCTCAAGGAACGCTCGGACGTCTTCAAAACTTCTATAGACTGATGCAAATCGCACGTAGGCCACTTGATCCAAGGTGCGCAGGCCCTCCATCACCAGCTCTCCGATCTTTTGAGCGTCGATTTCGCGCTCTCCGCTCTCACGGATTTTGCGCTTAACAAGATTGATCGAAGCCTCACTCGTCTCCATCGGAACCGGGCGTTTTTCTAAGGCCTTAACGACCCCACGGCGCAATTTCTCGTCACTAAACGTTTCTCTTCGGCCATCGCGTTTCACCACGCGCGGCAGGCTGAGTTCAGCGGTCTCGTAGGTCGTGAAGCGCGCTTTGCAGGACTGACATTCGCGTCGCCTTCGGATCTGGTCCCCCTCTCCAAGCAGACGCGAGTCGATCACTCGCGTGTCGTCATGGCTGCAAAAGGGGCAATGCATAAGTGATTATGTAACGCGGCTTAGCCTGGGTAAACCGGAAATTCCTTGCACAAGGCCATCACTTGTTCGCGAACCTCACCAATCACCGTATCGTCCTCAATGTTATCAAGGACCCGGCAAATCCATTGGCCAACCTCGCGCGTTTCCTCGACGCCGAAGCCGCGGGTGGTTATCGCCGGGGTTCCGAGACGGATCCCGCTGGTGACAAAAGGTGACTGAGGATCGTTCGGTACCGCATTCTTGTTAACCGTGATGTTCGCGCGCCCAAGTGCCGCGTCGGCAGCTTTTCCGGTGAGCCCCTTGGCCACTAAATCCACCAGCAAAAGATGGTTGTCGGTGCCGCCGGAAACGATATCAAAACCACCAACCATGAGACTGTCCGCGAGTTGCCGGGCGTTGTCCAACACCCGTTGTTGATAGTCTTTAAAGTCCGCTTGCAGCGCCTCTTTGAAGGCCACCGCTTTCGCGGCAATAACATGCATCAACGGGCCACCCTGACTGCCCGGGAATACCGCCGAGTTAACTTTCTTTTCGAGCTCGGGGTTTGCTCGTCCCATGATTAAACCACTGCGGGGACCGCGCAGCGTCTTGTGCGTGGTTGTCGTCGTCATGTCCGCGATTTGCACGGGCGAGGGATAAAGGCCGACAGCAACCAAGCCCGCAACGTGCGCGATATCTGCGACCAGGTAGGCACCCACATCGTCGGCGATCTCACGAAATCGCTGCCAGTCAACAACTCGAGAATAGGCGGAAAATCCCGTCATGATCATTTTCGGACGATGTTCTAAAGCGAGTGCGGCGACCTGCTCATAATCAATTTCCCCGCTCGCTGAGTCTAAGCCGTATTGGACCGCATTGTAGATACGCCCGGAGAAATTCACGGACGCGCCGTGGGTAAGGTGGCCACCATCGGCGAGACTCATTCCTAGCACCGTGTCGCCCGGCTCCAACATTGCCAAATACACCGCGCTATTGGCCTGAGATCCTGAATGCGGTTGAACATTCACATAATCGGCGCCGAAGAGTTCTTTGGCACGCGCCACCGCTAGCTCTTCAACCACATCGACATGTTCGCATCCACCGTAGTAACGCTTGCCCGGATACCCTTCCGCGTATTTGTTGGTTAACACCGATCCGGCGGCCTCAAGGACCCGCGGGCTCGCATGGTTTTCCGAGGCAATCAGTTCAATGTGATCTTCTTGACGCTGCTCCTCGGCGGCTATTGCCGTCCAAAGCTCGCTGTCGAATTCAGCGATCGACATGTCGCTGCGAAACATCAGTCTTCTCCATATTGGCCAAAAATGCTGCGGCGAACCAACCGCGGGCACGCCTTCGAAGTGCTGGCGGATTATCGGCGATTAGCTAGGCCCGCTCAAACCGCCCCGAGCATGAAGATTATTACCCGCTGGCCGCTAACCACAGCATGGATCACCGGCCGAAAGAAGGTCCAGCCGAGCGTCGCGCGCGACGGTTGCGGCTGGTCAACCGTGAGCGCGTAGCAAGGTTAAAAGATAACCTTACACCGCGACAGCGAGACCTGATCATTGCCCTGCCGGCGATTTTTCACACCACCCATCCTGCCATGCCGGGTTACGCCGGGCACGAGACCCCGGCCGGGATCGCGAACTACGACCGTGAGCGGAACACATTGGCCGCGTGCCGGCGAATTTCCCGTGGTTTTGAATTCAGCAAACGGCAAATCCGCCGACCCGCAATCGAGGCAATGTTCATCATGGGTAGCGGCGGCACGATCGCGCACTCTCGCGACAGCGACCTCGACATTTGGCTCTGCCACGGTGCCCATTTAAACCGGGAGGAAATCGAGCAACTGCAAACAAAAGCAAGAGCGATCGAAACGTTCGCCGAGGATCTTGAATTGGAGATGCACTTCTTCGTATTCGAGGCCTCATCATTTTTAAATGGCGAAAACCTCCCGCTGTCCACCGAATCCAGCGGCTCCTCGCAGCGCTACCTGTTGCTGGATGAGTTTTACCGCACCGGCCTATTAATCGCGGGCAAGGAGCCAATGTGGTGGTGGCAGTCTAATGATGACGCAGATGCACTGCCTCAGACCAACGGCTTGTCCGATCCCAAAAAGTTAATGATCAATTTCGGCCCGCTGCAAACCGTACCGGCGGAAGAATTTTTCGGAGCCGCTGTCTGGCAACTCTACAAAAGTATCGAATCACCATACAAATCAGTACTAAAACTGATGCTGATGGAAGCCTATGCATCCGAGTATCCCAACATCGAACTACTAAGCAGCGTTTACAAAGCAGAGATTGAAAGTGAGACCGAGAATTTAAACGCCCTCGATCCCTATGCATTGATGTTGCGCAAGGTCGAGGAGTATCTCAAGCGGAGCGAGGACCACGCCCGATTAGAGGTGTTGAGGCGTTGTTTCTATATCAAGGTTGGGGAGCGCCTCTCGGTGAGCGCGAGAAAATCCGAGAGCTGGCAAAGAGCAATGATGCGCGAGCTCGTCGACGAGTGGGGATGGGACGAGAAAATCATCAGGCATTTAGACGAACATCAGCAGTGGGATTTCTACCGCGCCCATGCAGAGCGGAGAAAAATCGTCAGCGCCCTGAAAGCAAGTTATTCAGCGCTGTCTGGTTTCGCCCGTGAACGCAGCCATGATTTACATATCTCGCGCGAGGATCTTGACAGGCTAGGCCGCCGACTTTACGCCGCGTTTGAGCGCAAACCTTCAAAAGTGGAGTTTATTACCAAAGGGATTTGCCCAAACCCTGTTGAAAATGATCTCAGCATTCATCAGGTCAAAAACGCGCAAGGGGCGACCTTGTGGGCGATTTATCAAGGCACCGCGAAACCGGGGGAGAATAGTAGCCACTCCGCGCTTAAACGATCGCGCTCACTGGTCGATGCGGTCACGTGGACGTATGCGAACCGCCTGCATGGGGCAGCGACCCAATGGCATGTCTTCGCCAACGCCGATGAAGCGAACCGCCGCGATATCGAGATTGTTCTGCAGGCATTGGACAATTCGCTCGGTGCAGAACTCAGCGCTCACGATGACAACCACTCAAGCGGCGTACCGCGCGCTCGACGCGCTTTAGTGTTCGTCAATGTTGGCATCAACCCTTTCAGTGACACTAGCTACGGTGGGACCTCGGTCGTCACTCAGCGCACTAATGCGTTTTGCTACGGCGCCCGGCGCGTTAATCTCGTTCACCAACTGGATCTCGTTTTGCTCAATTCATGGGGCGAATTGTTTTGCTTTACCTACAAGGGCCAGTCCGCGCTTGGGAACTGCCTTGTCGAATTTCTTAATTGGCAAAGCGAGCAATTACAACACGCGATTGGAATAGAGGTGTGCTGCTCGTCTAATCTGGCCGGTGATTTACTCAGTACGCGAGTAGGTAATTATCTCAATTCGATTGCCCGCAGTGCAGCGCGTCTTAAGGGCGACGAAAATTTTCACCACTTTACCCAACTTGGGCGCAAGTACCTGCATTTCTCACGCACCGGCGGACATTCTAATGTAACGATTTACGATAACACCGCCAGCGTCTATCAGACGCTCGAAGAGTTACCGAGCGAGCGCAACAATGTGGTCGTGCTCGATGAACATGCCGATTTATCCCCGACGCTCGCCAAGATCTTCGCCAATCACCGCCAAGGCTTCCTGCGTTGCTTCATAGAACCACGTGGCGCAGACGCATATGTTTATATCCTCGATGGCGTTGGGCGGTTGCTCACGATGCGACAGCCCCTGCATTTTCTGCAAACCCTCGCTTTGCAGTACCAACGATTTCTACGAGCCGTTCTGCCACGCTGCGAAAGCTCGGAGACGCCCCAGAAAATTGAATTTTTCGCCGTTAAAACCACTAACTCATTCTCATTTTGTACCGGATTCATTCATTTGTTTGCAAGCGTCGAAAATCAGATGCCTTGGTTCAGGCAGCTCTTCGTATAGGAGCTGCTCAACTACTGTTCTTGGAAACACCACCTCATGCGGCTCTCAAAGAGACAGTCGACATTTTGAGAAACCCTCGAATCAAAGTTCCGTAAGTGTAGGCATGCGC
>JBCCEV010000134.1:0-11896 GCA_039030125.1 Pseudomonadota bacterium
CCGCCCTCAACCAGTGTTTCTACTGAACCACCTGGCACACCCATGTCCTCCGTGAGAGTGGCAAAGCGGCAAACCTGAAAGTCGAACTTGGTGGGATCTTCGAATCCGAAGTCGAAAGCCATGTCCCCAATGCAGCGGTGTTGAGAGAATTCGCGAGCGCGGTGCTGGGGCCAGATCACGAGGTGCTGCAGGCCGCCCGCGAAAGCTTGCGGGCGCAGATGGGCGAGGCAGCAGTGATTGCCACGGCAATGGTCGCGGCGGATTTCAGTTTGGTCGATCGCGCCGCCAACGCGATCGGAATTTTTGTCGAACCGATGGTACTCAAACCGAGTGAAGATTTTCGTGATGCATTCGGTCTCAACCACTATCGCTCGGCGCGGCCGACGCTCGGGGCAACGGCCTGAAACTTTAGCTAACCAACTTTCAAAAATCGTACAAAGGAGAACTCAGGCATGCAGCGCTTGATGCACTTTATGGCACTCGTTTTAGTTTTCTCGGCCACCGCCGAGGCCGACGGGTTGCTGCCAGACAATACCAACTGGCTAAACTACAACTACAACGTGAACGGCGAGCGTTACGCACCGCTCGACCAAATCAATAAAGAAACCGCTCAGCAACTGAGCAAGGTGTGCAGCTTAAAGGTGGAGGACATTGCATCTTTCCACACCAGCATCTTGCACGTCGATGGTTTGCTCTATTTCACCACGCCTACCGACACCGTGGCCGTCGATTCGAGCAACTGCAAACAGGTGTGGCGCCACACGCATGTCGAGGAGCGCGTTAATACCACGGTGGTACGAACGAATCGGGGCGTAGCGTATGCAAATGGCCGTGTTTTTCGCGGCACCGTAGATAGCCAATTGATTGCGCTCGATGCAACGACCGGTGAGCTATTGTGGCAGCACCGCGTTGGTGAGCCCGCGGTTGGGGAGTTCTTCAGTGCCGCACCGCAGGTTTATCAAGGCTTGGTTCTCATGGGTGCGGCCGGCGGCGACTGGGGTATTCGAGGCCGCATGATGGCCTATGATGCGGTAACCGGGCGGGAAGTGTGGCGTTTCTATACGATACCGCGGGGCGACGAGCCCGGGGCTGACACCTGGAAAGACGCGAGCAGCGCGCGCATCGGTGGCGGCGGCACATGGACGACGTTCTCCCTAGACGTCAGCGCTGGCGAAGTTTTCGTGCCCGTCGGTAACCCCGCTCCCGATCTGCTGCCCGACAAACGCCCTGGCGAGAATCTTTTCACCAATAGTTTAGTGGTGCTTGATGCCAACACCGGCAAGCTGAAATGGTATTACCAGTTGTTATCGAACGACGGGCAGGATCTCGACTTAGGTGCGGCGCCGGTCCTTTACTACAACAGCGATGGCGAGCGGGTCGTTGCTTTCGGAAGTAAGGATGGTTACGTGTACGGGGTAAGCCGCGAAAATCATGAGCGCCTGTTTAAAACCGAAGTCACGACCATTAAAAATGCAGGCGTTGCCCCCACCCCTGATGGCGTCGATGTCTGCCCAGGTCCACTGGGTGGCGTCGAATGGAATGGCCCAGCGCTCGATCGCGACAACCACCAGTTGATCGTCGGCTCAGTCGATTGGTGCGCAACGCTCAAATCCAATCCAGAATTTGTGTACAAACCCGGTGATTTCGCCTTCGGCGGCTCCTTTGAGTTCCTTGGTTCAGGCGCGGGCTGGATTTATGCATTAAACGCCGACTCAGGCGAAGTTACGTGGCGCCGGAAGACCGAAGGACCCCACGTTGCCGGCATTACGCCCACCGCTGGCGGCGTGACCTTCACCGGTGACATGGCGGGCAACTTTTGGGCTTTAGACAGCAGCACCGGCGAGGCGCTATACGAGACGAAAGTAAACGGCGGACTCGCTGGCGGTGTGATCACGTATATGCGCGATGCAAAACAATACGTGGCCTTGGTTGCGGGAAATGTTTCGCGAATCACCTGGGGAGACGTTGGTGCGCCAACCTTGCATATTTTCTCATTAAGCGGCGATAAGCCGGTTGCCGAGACCAAGGAGGAGCCGCAAAAGAAGCGAGTACCGCCGCCGGTAAACGAGAAAGAAAAAGTCAGTGATAAGCAAACGGTAAATGAACCTTCAACAGCAAAATCGACGACCGACGCGGGCGCCCCAGTGGCGCCCGCGAAAGCGGTTCTGAAGGATCCGCCGCAGGCGGTTTCGGCGGCCGAACCGGTGGGGCCTGCGGCAAATCTAGCCGCAGGGGCCGCGCTCTACGCAAAGGTCTGCGCGGCCTGTCATGGCGGTAAAGGTGAAGGCGCGATTGGACCCACCTTGGCGGGCATTGCTGAGCGCCTGGATCATGCAAAAAGAGTGGAATGGATCAAAAATCCGTCGGCAAAAATGCCGCGGTTCTACCCCGGCATGCTTAACGAACAAGCGGTTGTGGACGTCGCTGCTTATTTAGGGAAACTCTAAGACCTTATCCCCCGCCGATTGGGTTCCTCGCCCGAGCGCTGCATCCCAAGAAAGCTGAAAAGCTAACACCGAGTCTGCAATCCGCCACCCGCTGCTGCGACTTACCACCTCTTTTACCTCGACAACTTCGCTCTCGCCTTAGCGCGCAATGACTCGACGTTTTTAGCGAGACTTGCGGCCTGCCGTGCGCCGCTCGAACGGTGCGGTTTATTGCGAAAGGTTTAGTACGACGGCCAAGGCGGCGATTTGAGGGAGGGTGATGAGCGGCAGAAACAAAGCAATTTTCCAGGAAGCCGTGGTCTCTTTAAGCACCATGATTTCGGTGTAGTCGGTTGACACACCGCCCATCAAAAACGCGAATCCGTTGCCTGGTGCGCCGGCGCGGGTGACCATGTCAGCGCCAATCGGTGCTGAACCTTCTGAGCACACTTCGAGGATCGTGCCGAAAATCATCGTGATCCCAAGCCCCATCAAAGTCGGGCCAAAATAGGAGGCAAAACTCTCCGCATCAAGTACTGCGCGCAAGATTGCAGCGAGCAAGATGCCAAATAGCAGCCATCGAATCACCATCCGCGAGTCTTTGAGACCGTCGACGAACATACCAGCCAAGGACCGCGATGAGTAGTCCGCCCCGGCGAGCGTCTGACGAAGAATTTCCATGGGCTTGATGCTTGTATCGAGCTTTTTGGCGTGAGGGTTAGCTGGCAGCACTTGCGCCTGAACTAATTGATCGAAAATAAAACCCGATAGCAGGGCGACGATCACCGAGAGGACGACGAAAGTCACCGTCCACTTAAGGCCAATTAAAGCGATTAACACCAGCGTCAGTGAAAATGAGTTCCAGGGGCTTGCAATCAAAAACGCCATCACTTGCCCCAGGCTTGCGCCACGCTCATAGAGCTTGGCGCCGACCATCAATATGCCGTGACTACAGAGGTCTAAAAGGACACCAGCACACGTTGCCCTTACGATGCCCAAACGGCCGTGACCGAGTACGCCCATGACGACTTCCCTGGGGAGTCGCGACAATATCGACAACATGAAAATACCAATGGCCACGCCCCACCACATGGTGTGAACGAGCTCACGCACGGCATGGCCCATATGGAGAAGCGGTTGCACAAAAAGCGCTGTCTGAGTGTTGGGCAGAAAACTAAAGGCGTATAAACACAGCACGCCTGTGCCCGAAAACCACAGCAGCGGATCGCGTTTTTTAGGTGGCGGGCAGCATGGCGAGGTTTCCGCAGGCGGTGCCGAAATTGGGGTGGTAGCCATGCTGTCAACAATATACCCTAGGGGGGTATATAGCAAATTCTTAGACGCCAATGAAACATGACCGCAAGCGCAGTATCGCAAGGCTAAAACGTATCGAGGGGCAAGTACGCGGCCTCGTTAAAATGATGGAAGAAGATCGCTATTGCATCGACATCATCCAACAGGTTCAGGCCGCGAAAGGCGCACTCGACCGCGTCGAGTCCGAGGTTCTTAAGGAACATTTGGGAACTTGCGTGCAAGAAGCGCTAGAAAGCGGCGACGCGAACGAGCAGTTGCGAACGGTCGGAGAACTCGTCGATCTGATCACCAAGGTGAAATCATAAATGCGGAGAATTTAGCGGCAAAAATCTCAAGCATCGAGTATCCGCATGCTGTTCATGTCCGGCTCGCGGGCGCGCAAATCTCATACGAGTTATCAAAATTGGGCGTACTCAAATAGAATGCCCTGGCTCCGCCTACCTATAACGAGTTTGGTTTCCCGGGATCCAGTCGTGGGCCGGGATCGTAAAAACAGACAGCGATTTTAGTAGGAGTTTGTAAATGATAAACCGCTCAAATACCTTTCTTGGATTAGTGCTATTCAGCGGATCTTGTATGGCGGCATGCGAGTTCAACATCGAGGTCGGCGACACTCTGCAATTCGACACGAAAGAAATTGTCGCGGAAAAGTCTTGTGAATCGGTCACAATTACTATCAATCACACCGGCAAACTGCCCGCAGCCGCCATGGGGCATAATTGGGTATTGTCGAAGAAAGAAGACTTCCAGCAGCTCGCGATCGATAGTTCGGCCGCCGGTTTGGACAACAATTATGTGCCGCCTGACGATGCCCGTGTCCTTGCTAACACGCGTTTAGTCGGTGGCGGTGAATCTGATTCCATCAGCTTTGAGACGGCGTCTCTCACTGAGGACTCTTACACGTTCTTCTGTTCCTTCCCGGGCCATTGGGCAGTCATGAAAGGCACTTTCAAACTGAACTAAGCCTATGGCATGTGGTTGCCGGCTGATTGCTAGCCGGCAACGCGACCTTTAAAGCATCGCGAAAAATTCTGCGAGCTTTTGATTTGTTTGATCCGGCGCTTCTTGTTGCACCCAATGTCCTGCACCGGGGATGATGTCGACGAGACGACAGTCTTTACAGGTGCGCCCCGGATCGGCGTATAGATCGTTACCAGGGATGAAATAGCGAACCGGGTCCCGCTCGCCGCCAATGAAACAGGATGGTTGGGGGAGTAATTGCCCGGCGAGGTGCGAAAGTTCAGCCGGATCCTGGCGTTGTGCCCGGTAGCGATTGATCGGTCCGCGAAAACCGCCTTGCGAGAAGGCTTCCGCGTAGACTTGCAGGTCTGCCTCACTCATCCACCCCGGCATGGGCTGGGGATCGACCATCCCGTCAAGCAGACCGGCATCCTCTGGTTTATCGGCAAGAAATGCTCGGTCGGTAGCATCGCCGCTAATTGAGTAATAGACCTTTCTCAGGGCGGTTGCTACGTCCGCTTCCAGTTCAGCCTCCGCGACGCCTTCGGCTTGAAAGTACTTCTGATAGAAAAATTTACCTTCATAGTTTGCCGCGAATAGATCGTAGAAACTGTGCTCCGTGATGGGGACGAAGGGGACGCTCAGCAACCCAACTGCTCTAAATTGATCGGGGTATAGCAGGGCAGTCGTGTATGCGGTTGGTGCCCCCCAATCATGTCCCAAAAGGATTACGGGCTCATCGCTGAGGTGGCGTCCCACCGCGGCAACGTCCGCACCCAAGTTCTTCAATGTGTAAGCCGAGATCTCGTGAGGTTTCGAGCTCCCGCCATAACCCCGCACGTCGAGCGCCGCGACTCGATAACCCTGCGCGGCAAAGTATTCGATTTGATGGCGCCACGAATACCAAAGCTCGGGCCAGCCGTGCACGCACAAGATCAGCGGGCCTTCACCAGCGATCGCAACATTGAGCGAAATCTCGCCGTTATGTACTTCTATAAACTCCATTAGCAGCTCCTCGGGCTAATTTTTGTTCTGCCATCAAGGTTTGGGTAAGGCGCGGTCGGCTGGAATTGGCGATTGATAAGGCGTGCCACCGGTCGCTTCGGCATGAAAGCGTTTGGCTTTCGCTAACAGCTTCTCATCCTCGATTGCGGCAAGCCCGGTCAATGCCAATACCCGCATTGCGATATGTGCACCTTTGGCGGCGCTAGGCCGGCCATGCGTGGCGGTTACCGCCCAGCTATGCCAGGGGATTTTTTCGGCGGCGGTTGCTACTGCGATCGAAACAGTGGGTGTGATCCGCGAAACCTCGGCGACGTCCGTCGAGCCGCCCCGGGTGGGTTGGGGCTCGGCTTCAAGCGGTTTGATCTCAGTGGTAATGCCAGTTTCTTCCCGGCCGAGATTACGTTGCAGATCGCGCGCGAAGGCTTGGTCTTCTAACGAGTACTCAGGAGAACCGACCGCTTCGAAATAGCTCTGCACGGCTTCCTGCAGCGGGCGGTTGAGCAGGGTTTCATGAACGCCAGTGATGAGATCGACTTTGTGCTCGGTTTGCGTTGCCAAAGCCGCGCCTTTAGCGATGTCTCGTAGCCAGGCGAAATGTGCTTCAACTTTGGCCCGATCATTGTCACGGACGTAATACCAACCGCGTGCGTAGTTCGGCACGACGTTCGGCACCTCGCCGCCGGCCTCAACCGCGTAATGGATGCGCGCGGTCGGTTCGATATGTTCGCGCATCAAGTTGATACCGAAGTTAAACATTTCGAGCGCATCCATGGCGCTGCGCCCATTCCATGGATCGTATGCGCCGTGAGCCGACTTACCGAAAAATTCAACTTTGAAATTATTCATTGCCTGCCCACGTTGATTGCGGACTTTGTTGCGTAACGACGGATGCCAATCAAGCGCCATATCGAGATCATCAAACAGGCCCGCGCGCGCCATATAAACCTTGCCAACGAGTGTTTCCTCCGCCGGGGTGCCATAAAGGCGCACCGTGCCCTCGAGCCCATGTTTTTCGATTGCTCGCTTGATCAGCACCGCTGTGCCGGTTGAACCGGCACCAAAAACGTTGTGTCCGCAGCCGTGTCCATGTGGGTAGCCGTCCGCGCGCGGGGTTTGGCGGGGAACGGGCAAATTCCCAAGCTCTGGCAGAGCGTCGAACTCGGCGAGTACGCCAATAACGGGTTTGCCGCTGCCAAATTCGGCAACGAAGGCTGTTGGGATCCCGGCGACGCCACGCTCGACGGAGAAACCTTCGGTTTCCAAAAACGAGGAGAGCAGTTGCGCGGACTTCTTCTCGGTGAGCGCAATTTCGGCGAATCCCCAAATTTGCATCGCGAGGTCGGTGATGTCGGGTTCGATCTTGGGTGCTTCGCCAAGGGCGGTCTGTTGGGCAGCGGTGTAATCGATGGCAAGGGTCGCCAGGGGCCAGGCGCTGCCAGTTACTACGGCAATCAAAAGCCAGGTAAATAATTGGTGCAATAGAGTTCTCACTTGGGTTAGATGGGTGCTTTGCCGATGAGCAACAGGCGTTGGTGGATTCGTGACTGACCCACCGGGAAATCGACGTTGACCGAATGGGTGACGCTGCGGTTATCCCACATCAGCACGTCGCCAATTTGCCAGCGATGATGATATTGATATTCGTCCTTGGTCATGTGGGCATGGAGTTCGTCTAGCAAGGCGTCGCTTTGTTCGCGCGCCATGCCCTCGATTCGATCCGTTCGGTTGCTGTTGAAATAGATTGCCTTGTTACCCGTGTCCTCATGAGTGCGGATCAACGGATGGACAACGTCAGGTGTTGCGGCAATTTCGTCCTCGGTGCGCGATCGCGCCCGCGCGGGCGCGCGCATGGTGTCGTAGCTATGCACCGCGCGCAGCTGTGAGTAAGTTGATTGCTGTTCCCGCTCGAGATCCTCAAAAGCTTTAACCGCGTTGCAAAACCGCGTCTCCCCGCCGGCGTCAGGGATCTCAAGTGCTTGCAATAAGGTGATCCAGGCGGGTTCGGCGAAATAGGAATCGTCGGTATGCCACCCCGAGCGCCGATCGAGGCTTAGATCCTGCGGTTTGTCTTCGGGCTGTTTCCAAGTTGAATCGAATACCGAAACTTCCGGGTTTCCCTCGGGTCGATAATCGCGTAGGAGCTGCACTTTGGGCTCACCAAAATATTGACCCAAGCGAGAGAAGTCGGCGGCTGTCAGGGGCGCGGTGCGCAGGCACAGCAAATGAAAACTGCCTAGTGCATCGTTCAAAATATCAACGATCCCAGCCGCGACCGGCTGAGTCCAATCGATGCCCTCTATGCTCGCACCCAATGCAGGACTCAGCGGTTTTATCTCAAGGCTCATAACACAAACCCTCTATCGCCGATCTGCCCGATCGTGGCTGCATTCTAACGCTAGTCGCGAAATCAGGATGTGCTTTAATGCGTGGTTTCAAGTGAGGGGAATAACCTTGTCTCGATTGCAAGACAAAGTCGCGATCATCACCGGTGGCGCGGGTGGCATCGGTCGCGCGGCGGCCAAACTTTTCGCCGCTGAGGGCGCGAAAGTCGTACTCGTCGACCTCGACGAGGCGGCGGTCGCGCAAGCTGCGGCGCAGACGGGTCACGGTGCGATCGGTATCAGCGCCGATGTCAGCAACGCGGATGCAACGCAGAGCTACGTCAAGGCCGCCATGGATGCGCACGGGCGGCTTGATGTGCTTTTTTCCAATGCCGGTATCGAAGGCGGCATCGAGATGCTGAGCGAGTATCCGGTCGAAGAATTCGATCGGGTGATGTCAATCAACGTTCGCGGCGTGTGGCTCAGTATGAAGTACGCGATCCCGGAGATGATTAAATCGGGCGGCGGTAGTGTCGTTTGTACGTCCTCCATGGCGGGTCTGAAAGCCATGCCCAAACTCTCAGCCTACATCGCATCGAAACACGCGGTGGTCGGCCTGGTAAAAAGTGCGGCGCTTGAATATGCGGCCGCTGGGATCCGGGTCAACTCGATTAATCCGGCGCCCATTGCGACCCGCATGATTGAGGCCTTGGAAGAAGGCTACGCGCCGGGCGCGGCGGATAAGATGAAAGAGCGTTTCGCGCGCTCGGTGCCGTTGAAGCGCTATGGCGATCCAATCGAAGTCGCTAAGCTGGCCTTATTCCTGGCGAGCGAGGAGAGCAGCTATTGCACCGGCGCGACTTTTCCCGTCGATGGCGGTATGTCGGCACAATAGGAGAAACCCATGAAGCTAGGTGTTTTTTCATTTAATACCGAGTATTCGATTCGGCCGGACGAGTTGGCGATCGCCGCTGAGGAACGCGGCTATGAATCCGTATGGTTTCCAGAGCACACCCACATTCCCGCAAGCCGTCAAACGGAATGGCCCGCGGGGGGAGAGTTACCCAAAGAATACATTCACATGTGTGATCCGCTGGTTAGCGCAGCGGCGGCGGCGGTGGTCACCAAGCACATCATTGTTGGCACCAGTATTTGTTTGATAAATGAGCAAGACACGATGGCGCTCGCCAAGGCGGTGGCCACGGTGGATTATTTGGCAAACGGCAGATTCGAATTTGGTGTCGGCGCCGGCTGGAATGTCGAGGAGATGGTCAACCACGGCGTGCAGTTCGAGGAACGGTGGGCGGTATTGGAAGATCGATTGCTCGCCATGAAGGCACTGTGGACGCAAGACGAATCAACTTATCACGGCAAATACGAAAACTTCGACAAGGTTTGGTCCTATCCGAAGCCCGTCAGTCAGCCGCATCCGCCAATCCTAGTCGGCACGCTTGCGTCGGCATTTGGCCGCAAGAAGGTTGCGCAACTGGGTGACGGGTGGATCCCGGTCGGTTCTTTGCACGGCGGAACGATGGGGGATGACATCGCCGATCTGCACGACAAGCTTCGCGAGGAAGGCCGCGATCCAGAGAGTGTGCCGGTCTCCGTGTTCGATATTTTCGAAACGCCAATTGACGATCTGAAACGACTCGCGGAACTTGGCACGGTTTACCGGGCGATTCCGCGTTGTCCGACCGAAGATCGCGACACGGTGCTGCGCTGGTTAGATAAGTATGCGGTGTTGATCGACGAATTTGATCAAGCGGCGTAGCGCGCTTACTGAAGGGGGAGGTTATGGGGTCTTTGATGCAATTGGGCGTCCTCGAGCAGGCCGCCAAAGTTAAGTCGGGAGAGATCGCGGCGAGTGAGCTGCTGGAAGCTGCGATTGAGGAGATCGAGGTCAAGAATCCGGTCGTTAACGCTGTCGTGATCAAATGCTACGAACAGGCCCGCGAATCTCTCCAATCGTTGACCGACCACCAGCCTTTCGCCGGCGTGCCTTTCCTTCTCAAGGACATGGTGGCGGAAATGGCGGGCACGCCGCTTACCGAAGGCTCCGCGTTCCTAAAAGGCTACGTCTCCGAGCAAGACAGTGAATTCGTGGCCCGCTTGAAACGCGCGGGTTTTTTAATCCTAGGCAAAACCAATACCCCGGAGTATGCCTCCAAGCCAACCACCGAGCCGCTGCTTTACGGCCCCTCAAAAAACCCTTGGGATCTGTCGCGCTCGACCGGTGGTTCCTCGGGCGGCGCGGCGGCGGCGGTTGCCTCGGGAATGGTTGCGGTCGCCCACGCCAATGATGGTGGCGGCTCCATCCGGGTTCCTGCTGCTGCTTGCGGTTTGGTGGGCCTCAAACCAACTCGCGCGCGAAATCCGCTTGGCCCCCACTACGGTGATATTGGTGCGGGGCTGATTTGTGAGCATGTGGTCACGCGCTCGGTTGCCGACAATGCCGCCTTGCTCGATGTGCTGGCTGGCCCACTCGCTGGTGAACCCTACGGATTACCCGCCGCGACCGCCAGTTATGTGGATGAGGTGAGTCGAGAGCCGGGTCGAATGCGGATCGCGTTCAGCGATTCAGCGTTAATCGAAACCCACGTCGATCCACAGTGTGTCGCAGGCGTGCATGAAATCGCGACCCTCTTGGAGAACCAGGGCCACGACATTGTCGAAGCCAAGCCCAACGTCGAGGCGACGAACTTCTCGGAGTTTTTCACCACCATTTGGATTTGCACGATGGCCTGGGCGATCCGCGATTGGGAACGGCGCACCGGGCGTACACCGCAAAAAGAGCATTTCGAACCGCACACCTGGCGAATGTTTTGTTTGGATGAGCAAAAGAGGCCATCGGATTTCCTGATGGCGGTCCAGGATATGCATAAGTTTTCGCTGCAGGTCGGTCCATTCTTCGAAACCTACGATGCATGGCTGACCCCAACCCTGCCTATCCCGGCACCACCGCTCGGCTATTTCGATTACGACAAAGCACATCCCAAGCAAGCAACGCAGAGGCTTGAGCAGTTCCCAAGCTTCACCTCAATTGCGAATGTTACTGGCAACCCTGCCATTACGTTGCCGCTGTGCTGCGCCGACGATGGGCTGCCAATTGGCATGCAGTTAACGGCCGGCAACGGTAAGGAGGCGCTATTGTTGCAGTTGGCCGGTCAGCTTGAGCGCGCCAAGCCCTGGGCGGCCCGTTGGCCAGAACTGACCTAGGCCTGCTCCGACTTCGTCTTGCGGGAAGACTGAAACCTTAATCCCCGTGCTTCGAGCAGGCCCGCGCGCGGCCCTGGCGCGAAATTCAATAGCGTGATCGCAACTACACCGAATAAAACTTTCCCCTAACCTTCTCCAAGCTGCAATTTCGGAAGGCGAGGCTCGACGCTTTGGTTTCTTTTCCAGACGTAATGTAATAACGTTACATTTAATTCTACCCAATTGGAGCTCAAGCCATGCCACCCAGCGTGCTCGACAAACTCCCTGTCACCGTTCTCTCCGGCTTTCTTGGGGCTGGAAAAACCACCGTGCTCAGCCATATTTTGAACAACCGGCAGGGTAAGAAGGTGGCCGTGATCGTCAATGACATGAGTGAGATCAATATCGATTCTGCGATTGTACAAAACGAGGTATTACTCAATCGTAGCGAGGAGAAGCTAGTTGAAATGAGCAACGGCTGCATTTGCTGCACGCTGCGTGAGGATCTTTTGGAGGAAGTGAGCAAGCTCGCGACTGAAGGCCGCTTCGACTACCTGGTTGTGCGCCTGGATTCCGAAGGCGGCGACCGCGAGGTTCGCGTCGTTATCGACCGCGATCGTGCTGCCACGACGGGCCTCACCGGCGAAGACATCGCATCGATGATCAGCGTCGCCA
>JBCCEV010000135.1:0-11895 GCA_039030125.1 Pseudomonadota bacterium
ATGGTCAAAGCGTCCACTTTGTAGCCCATGTACTGCCAGCGGTGGATCTGATTCCAGGCGACCATGAAACCGGCCGCATTCTCCTGCGCGGCCGCTATCTGGGCGTCGGAGAAAGGTCTGCCGGCCGTGTAATTCTGTAATGAGTTGTCCTCAGCCAGCATTGCTTGGCCCGCGAATTTCTCCGACGCTGCTTGATACTCAGGATGTGGTGGGTAATCAGCGGTCGCTTGAATTTCGATCTCGAGTTCCGGGAAGTCGAACTCCTGCAAATATCCCGGCGGCAGCCATGCGGCTAGAGATTGGATTTCATTGGGTCCGATGATGGTTCCCGCAACAGGGGGGTCGGTTAAGACTTCTTGACGAATCCAAGCATCTAAATCGTCGCGCGTGGCGCCAGCTTCGGCGAAGGCACCGCAGGGTAAAACGACAATCAATAGCGTCAGCAATCTCCAAGGCATGAGAAACGTTCCGAAAAGTGTAGGACGCACGTTAGCAAGAAACAGAATACCCGTCTGCCTGCTCTCATCATGAACTCCTGCCCGCGATGCTGCTGCGCTGCCATGGACAGTCCAGCAACTTGGCCGGTTGCCGTTGTGGAAATTAAGTTAAGCCAGTCACTGCGTATTTCTGCTTACCGCGCGGCCATTCATTAGCGCCGTGTCGCTAGCGGACCAGGCGGTCTCAAACCGCTTTTCGCATTGTTCCGCTTCAAGTGTGCGCCCCTGCGCAAGCAGGGCCTGCCAAACGCCGTGCAAGGACCAACCATTTTCGGGGTGACGCCTGAGATCCTCCCAGAACACCGTTTCGGCCTCCGCCGGGCGAGCGTTGGCAAGAAGCAAAGCGCCCAGTTCTTGGCGAACGGGATGTCCCCACTCGGGCGGTTCCATGTAGTGCAATCCATCTTCAAGCCGGATCGCTTGTTCGTAGTGCGCGATCGCCACTTCGATGTTGCCATCGGCATTGGCAATTTCAGCCAACAGGATGGAGCGTGCAATTTCCAACAGCGATGACGCAGGGTTCACCCAAGAGCGAAGTTCCTTATTTCGCGCAACGATGATCTGCCGGCCTAAGCGATTCAAGTCATCGAACGCCTCGCTGGCAGCACCGGAATTGATGAGCGCGCTGGCTCGCACAAAATGGAAGAGGCCGTTGGCAAGCGCGAATTTTTCGCTCGGCGCTTTCAGGCTCAGTATCGCTTGCCATTTCCCGAACCGGCGCAAGGTAAGATAGGGCTTAACGTAGCGACGTTGGAACCCCCCGAAACGCTCCAGCTTCCCCGCCGCGCTGCGGGCCATGATCTCGGCAAACTCCATCGCCTTTGCGCTATCACCCTTGAGCACCGCCGCCATATGGATGAAGTCATTTGCGTGCGCGCGATGGGAACGATCGCTCGAGGGCAGGCTTGGCAATGATAAGGGCAATTGATAATCGGCCCAGGCCTGGTTGTGCCGCTCGGCTGCGGCGATCGAGGCGATATTGCTGTCAATGGATTTGTCGTAAAGCCCAGTGCGCACATAGATATGCGAGGGCATATGAACCATGTGCCCAACGCCCGGCATTGTTGCCGCCAACCGCTCGGCGTGGGGCAGTGCAAGTTCCGGTTGCAGCGAATCTTCCAGTAAATGGATGTAGAGATGATTCGCGCCGGGATGATCGATATTCAGCGACAATGCGCGCTGAAAAGCGGTATCAGCGGCCTCGGTACCCGGGCGTGGCTTGCCGTCCGGTGTCCAATAATCCCACGCTGATTGGGTCATCAGCGCCTCGCCATATAGGGTTGCGATTTCAGCGTCATCGGCGAAGCGTAGATGAAGCACTTTCATGGCGTTGCTGTAAGCCAAATCGCGCTCGCGCGTGGTGCCTTCGTGGGCGTAGAGCTGCGCCAGGGCATTAATGAGGCCAAGCTGTTTTTCGCCCGTTGTGGCGCCCAGTTTGATGGCCCTTTCAATCGCCAATTGTCCCGCCTGCTGTGGGTCATCTTTAAACCGCAGATAGCGGCTGTTCGGGGTCGGTTTGATCGCGAGGGCCTCCCCCCATGCGGACATTGCGCAGGTCGAATCGAGACGCGAAGCCTCCTGAAAAGAAGCGAGGGATTCAGGATAACGAAAACCGTAAAAAAGACGTAAACCCTGGTCGAAGAAAGGTTGCGATTGCGGGGCGCAATTTTCGAGCGGATAGGTGTGTTCCCCCAAACCGGACAAAAGTGGCGCCAATGCCGGATTTTCGGCCACGATTTTGGCGGGCGTCGCCACGCCCACGGTGATGATGAGAATCCAGGTGATAAAGCGTTGATTGTTCATGCGCACGGTATTTGGCCGGGAATTTGGTGGGGAAGTTTAACGTCGTTTAAAAAATTAGCCCGCTAGGCTGCCTATTCCAAGGGCTAAGAGCCGCAATGACGCTGTGTACAAAAGCACCAGATCTGGGTCTGATACCGAAATCCCTTGGCGACAATCGAAGCCGCAATTCGAGCGGATAAACTGGCCGCTATCGAATTTGACGAAACCTTCACCTCGGCTCGCCTAACATCCCGCCCGCGACGTAATGTCGTCTTATATATATGAGGTCTTTGCAAATGAAACTAACCAACGGCTTGGTTGCCGCGGTTGCTGCATCGCTGTCTATGGGCGCGCATGCATTCTCCCGCGACGACCATTTGGCTTGGTTGAAAGAGAACCAAGCTGCAGAACCGCAGTTCGTCGTCGGTGATACGATCACCATCGATAACGCTGATTTGATCCGCCCGTTCATTCCGCGAGAGCAGCAAGAGACGCTGATCTTCGACGGCATGGAAATGAAAATCGTTGAAGCTTCGGATTTAAGCCCACGTCAGGATTTCCTCGACGTGACGGCCAAGTTCGCAGGCCAAGCGACGATTGGCAGCGACGGCGCCTTGGAAAACTACACGGCGGGCAAACCGTTCGATCCCGACTCGCTTGAGCCTGGTTCTGAAGGCGGCCAAAAGCTGATCTGGAATTATACTTATCGTTGGCAGCACGCTGGCGTTAGTGTGGCTGACGTGCAATGGATTTGGGTCCGCCCCGGTGGCTCACATGACGATCACGAAGCTGTTACCGTTGAAGGTGGCAAGTTTAAGGAAAACTACCTCGGCGGCGGTCAATTTGAACGTCTTCTCCGCGGCCCCTACCAACGGGTTCTGATGTCTTTCCGCTCGGACCTTCCAGAGTCCAACTACCTGTTCAACAATGGTAAGGGCTTTGCGAAGAATACCGACTTTCGTGAGTACACCGGCTTCGTCGCACCATTCGACATTGCCGGCACCGCGTTTTTGATTTTGCGTTACAGCGACCCGCGTAAGGCTGACGATGCTTGGGCGTATATCCCGAGCCTCCGTCGTGTGCGCCGGATCTCTGCTGAGGTGAAATCTGATTCCCTGCTCGGCACCGACCATACGCTTGAAGACTTCTATGGCTTCAACGGTCGCCCGCTGGAGCACGACTGGGTCTACGTTGGTGATGCCCGTATTCTTGCGATCAACAGCTCGCGTAATGTCGGCGGCGTCTACTACGGCCCCAACGGCTGGTCGATGCTTGATGATTGGCAGTTGCGTGATTACCGCGTGATGAACCAGATCCCCAAGAGCTCTCAGCATCCCTATTCCGAGAAGTTCATCTACATGGAAAAACAAACCGAAATGGCGTTCTACGCCAATGCGTTTGACCAAGGTGGAGAGCTTTGGAAATCTTGGCAGATGTCGAAGAACTGGACTGAAGATCCGCAGTATCGCGAAATTCAAGAAGGTGTACACGGCGGCAAGCCCACGCCTGATGGCGTGAATGTCCCGAGCTTCCAAACGATCAACGTGATCGACCACCAAAACGGCCGTGGCACGCTCGTGCCCTGTTTTGGCAACAGCTATCCGTTCCCGGAATTCAAGGCTGTTAAACGTACGATGGACGTTAACTACCTCACAGAAGGTCGTTAAAAAATATCGTTCCAACGAAGACGGCGGGCAGTTCGCTGCCCGCCGTTTTTTTTGGCCCTCATTTTTGAGATTTGACTGAGCCCGTGCCCAAGCTTGTGTTCCTGAGCCGGTGGGCGCCGTGTTTGAGAAAACCGCGAGGCACGTAGTGGTTAGGGTCGCGTCGATTAAAACGCGCCGCGCGTCGTCGCTCGCTGACTTGCAACGAGCAATCCGCGCGCTCTGTACGTAGATTCGCTAGTGCTTCGACGAATCGGCGGAATCGAAAAAAACGATAAGCCTTGGTTAGAGATTTTTTACGCAGCAGCCAACCCGGGCTAACACGCTGGCGTCTGCATCTTGGGCAATTAAATTGCGCTGGCGAAGCACGTCGTAAAGTTCCTCATCGATCCAACTCGCGTGCGATTGAAACCCACGAGCCGCATAGGATTCCAAGGCTTGGCCGCCCATGAAACCCATGACTGCCCGGTCGGGGGGAGTGTAGGTTGCAACCATCGTCGCGAACCCGGAGTTGGTTGCCCAAACGATGAGTTCATCGAGCATCGCCAATCCGATCCCTCGGCCCTGATAGCGAGGGTCGCGATCTTCGGTGTCTTCTAGCTGACCGACGTGGTAGCAAAACACATTGATTGACTCATGGGGCAGGTCTGGCGCGTGCTCCGCGAAGTCGCCCCAATAGGCGGGATCCCATAGGCCCTTCGAGGAACGCAGATCGCTCTGATAGCGGCGGAACTGAAGCTGGGCCACATGCTGTGTGCCATCGAATCCCAATACCGCGGCGGAGCCCACGTCGCGAATGCGCGCACGCACATCGGCCACCTCGCCTTGGCAACCGATCGGTACGCTATCGATATCGTCGGCAGTCATCATGCGATAGGCGATCACTTGGTTTTCTGTATTCATCAGGCTCGCTCCATTCCCGTTAGCGCGTACCGCGCCACTCATTCCAATGGACCACTGCCGAGAGTGGTTCGCGCTGAGCGGGTTTAAAGTTCTGGCCCTTGTAGTAGGCGACCGGCATCAGTACCGCCTGGGTTACATCGTCGGGCAGGTTAAGTACCTTGGCGGCACCTTCGGCTTCGCGCAGATGAACCGAGGTCCAGCAACAGCCGAGGCCACGGGCTCGCGCAGCCAACATGAATGACCAGGCGGCGGGAAATATCGAGCCATAAGCGGTTGCCTGTTCGAACAGCGGCAAGTCCACGAGGCGGCCCGTATAGGCGAACAATACGTGTACCGGCACCTCATGGTAATGATCGGTGAGGAATTGCGCCGATTCGATCATCCGTTGAGTTGAGGGGCTGGGATCTTCGAAAGCCTGTGGATTGTTGGTTTGTGATTCTTCCCAGTACTCAACAAAACCTTGTCGATAGAGCGAGGCCAGCGCGGCGCGCTTAGCCGGATCGGTCACCACCACAAAATGCCATTGCTGAGTATTGGTCTGCGAGGGCGCTTGCAGTGCAATCTCCAGGCACTGTTCGATGAGCTCGGGCGCCACCGCGCGGTCGAGATCTAATCGCAGACGAACGGAGCGGGTGGTCGTCAACAACGCGTCGCACGCGGCGACATCAAGGGAGCCAGCCATGTCGATAAGCCTTCTTAAGCACCATGCCAATTCATTGGACCATCCTTATCGATTAAGCGCTACTATCGTCGCATCAGTCTCATGGCGGCGGAACGCCGGCTGCTTCCAAGGCAAGTTAAAAATTGATCAAAATCGCCCTTGATGTCGGTGGTTCTTTCATCGACGTATTGCTGATTTCAGATCAGGGTGCACGGACTTTTAAGTTCGCGCGTCGCTCGCACCGAGTGTCGGACATTTTGACTCAGCTCATAGGCGAACATGGTGAGTGCGATTCGCTGCAGTTCAGCGGGACGAGGCTGCTCAATGCGTTACTCACTCAGCAGCTACCTCCCATTGGGCTCATCGTAAACGCGGGATTTCGCGACCTCATGGAAAGCGCGCGATTGCCGAGTGGGGGCGATCAACGGACCTTTGCGCGGCGCTTAGTACCGCTTGAGAATGTGCGCGAAATATCGGCGCGAATGGCTCCCAATGGAGATACCTTGCGCCCGGTCGATAAGGACGAAGTCCAAGCGCAGGCGAAGGACCTTGTGGCGCTGGGCGTGCAAGGTTTAGCGGTTTCGTTACTGCACAGCTACATTGATGGCGACATGGAGCATGAAGTTGCGCAAACGGTGCGTGAGGTGGCTCCAGACTTAGCGGTGATTTGCTCGGCATCGGTGATGCCCGAGATCCGGGAATACGAGCGGACCTTGGCGACTTGCCTCACGACGGCACTGCGTCCGATTTTGTCCGATGAACTGCGCGAGGTGCGGCAAGCCGCAGGCCATAAACTAGAGATAATGAAGTCCAGTGGCGGCGTTGCGTTCGATTCGAAGATCGTGGATCAGCCACTTTTGGTGATTTCCTCCGGGCCCGCGGCTACCGTTGTCGGCCTTTGTGAGCTGGGTAGGCGCTTGGGATTTCGCGACGTGCTCACGCTCGACATTGGTGGCACATCAACCGATGTGGCTCTGCTACAAGATGCCAAACTTCCGCTCGTGCACACTGCCGATATCGCTGGTATCAGCGTGAATATCCCAACGGTTGACGTTTTCAGTATTGGCGCCGGGGGCGGTTCGATCGTGGCCGCGGCGCCGGACGGCCGATGGCAGGTTGGCCCTCAAAGCGCGGGCAGTGATCCGGGACCAGCGTGTTATGGCTTAGGGGGGGAAGCACCGACCCTGACCGACGCCCATTATATTTTGGGTCGCTTACCGGCGCGCTTGGCGGACGGCGAACTAACGCTCGATCGTGACGCGGCCTGGCAATCGCTTGCGCAACTCGGTGCGACTCGCGGGCTTGATCCGATTCAAACGAGCGAAGGTGTGTTAAAAATCGCAACCCATGCGATGGTCGGCGCGCTGCGACGGGTCTCCGTTTTGCGCGGGCGCGATCCCCAATCTTCACTGTTGATTACCGCGGGCGGGGCAGGACCGCTGCATGGCGCGGAACTCGCCGATCTGCTCGGCATCTCCGAGGTGCTAGTTCCGCGACATCCGGGAATGAGCGCTTGTCATGGCTTGGTGGAGGCCGATATTCGAGAGGATTTTGTCTCGCCCGTGCAGCAAGATGTTGAGCGTCTAGATGTGCCGGCCTTGGACAATTTGCGAGACAAGCTCGACATCGCGGGCAACATCTTTTTGGACGAGCACGGCATCGCTCAAGCTTCGCGCCGGGTGATCGTGGCCTTAGAGTTGCGTTACGCCGGCATGCTGTATACGAGAAGCGTGGAACTTCGCGCGGATCAAATTTCCGAAAAATCGCTCGCCGACGCGATCGACGCGTTTCATGGCAGCTATGAGGAAGAGTCGGGCCATTCGCGCCGGATGGCGGAATCGGTAGAGTTAGCAAACCTTCGGCTGACCGCCATAGGCCGGCGCGGCAAGCTTGCGTTGGAATTCCCGCCGGCCGTTGAATCCAGAATTGAGCGTGAACCGCGCGAGGTCTATTTCTTTGGTCATGGTTTTGAGAATACCAATATTTTGCCGCGCGAAAGCATGACGCCAGGTACGGTCGCGCCCGGTCCGGCGCTGATTGAACAACTCGACGCAACCACGCTTGTACCGCCAAAGTGGCGTGCTAAAGTGCTGGCCGCCGGTGAGCTTTTGCTTACCAAAGTAGCGGGAGAATTTTAAAGATGGCTTGGCGCCTGGCTGTGGATATCGGCGGTACGTTCACCGATATCGTTGCGCTCGAAGAGGCGTCTGGTGAGCTACGTCTGGCCAAGGTGCCGAGCACGCCACGCGATCCAGCGGACGGATTTATCAACGGTATCGAGCGGATCACCAACGATGCCAGCATCCATGCGAATGACATCGCCGCGGTCTTTCACGGCACCACCGTGGCGACCAACGCAATCTTGGAGCGCAAATACTCCACCATGGGTCTCATCATTACCAAGGGTTATCGTGAGGCTCTTGAGGTTGCGCGCCAGACCGTCCCCGGTGAGTTTGGTGATATCACCTGGTGGATAAAACCCGAGCGCGTCGTGCCTTTAGAGTTGGTACGCGAAGTGTCTGGGCGGTTAGACGTCGATGGTGAGGTTGCCGATGCCGTTGATGAAAAAGAAGTTAAGGCGGTCGCCGAAGAGTTCAAGGCGCTTGGTGTAACCGCGATTGCGATCTCGTTACTCCATTCCTATCGCAATCCCGCGCAGGAGCAAAAGGTCCGCGATTGCGTCCGGGCGGCCTACCCGGAATGTTTTATCTCAATCTCCTCCGATATTCTGCGCGAATACCGCGAATATGAACGTACAAATACCACTTGTTTGAACACCGCGTTGATGCCGCTGCTGTCGAGCTATCACGATAAGCTCGATGCCCATCTGAAAGCTCAAAGTATCGCGGCACCGTTCTACATCATGCGCTCAAGCGGTGGCCTTGCTCAGGCGGAGGAAATTTCGCGGCTGCCAATTTCTGCAGCGTTGTCCGGTCCGGCGGCGGGTGTTATTGCGGCGACGCATTTCGGAACGCTCAGCGGTCACCCCGATATCATCTGTTTCGATGTCGGCGGGACCTCGGCCGATATTTGTCTTGTTGAAAATGGTAAGCCACGGATGTTGACCGAAGGCCGGGTCGATATTTACGACGTGAAGACCCCTATGATCGATATTCACACCGTCGGCGCCGGTGGCGGTTCAATCGCCTGGTTAGCGGGGGGCCGCAGTTTGAAAGTTGGCCCTGATAGCGCCGGTGCTTCGCCGGGTCCGGTGTGCTATGACCGCGGCGGCGAACAACCCACCGTAACCGATGCCAATCTGGTGCTCGGCCGGATCACCAGCGCCCTGGCGGGCGGTAATATCCAGTTGAATCGGGATAAAGCGGCCGCTGCGATCGCGGCATTATCGCGAGAATTGGATCTTGATTTGATTGAAGCCGCCGACGGCATTTTGCGTATCGCAATTGAAAACATGGCGGCCGGGATCCGAACGGTGTCGGTCAAACGCGGGCGAGATCCCAGGGATTACACCCTCGTAGCATTCGGCGGAGCGGGGCCCCTTCATGCGTGCTATTTGGCCGATTGGTTGGGAATGCGCAGCGTTTTGGTACCGCCAAGTCCAGGCGTAACCTCGGCTTATGGTTTGCTATTGACCGATGTCCGCATTGATTTGGTTCACACCGATGTGCAGCGTGAAGATCGACTCGCCGTCGATCGTATCGCCGAGCAAATCACTGAGCTTGAGAGACGCGTGGGTCAGCGTTTGCGGGACGAAGGATTCGAAGAGAACGAGATCCAGCTCCAGCATTTCATGGATCTGCGCTACGCCGCGCAAGCTTACGAAATCCGCCAAACCTTGCAGCTTGAAGCCGGCCGCCTAACTGCGCGATCAATAACGGCTGCAATCGAGAATTTCCATGGAGCTCACCGGGACCTATACGGCTACTCTTATGAAGGACGCGAGCTGGTCGAAATTGTTAACGTTGGCGTGACCGGTTTCGGACTGCTCACGCGCCCGCAGATCCCTCGCGCAGACGCCGCGGCCAACGATGTTTCCACCGCTCTCAGGGGTCGAACGGATGTTTATTTCCCGCAAACTCAGGGCATGACCAATGCGCCCATCTACTTACGAGAGAAACTTCCGGTCGGTGCCGAATTCGCGGGGCCGGCGATCGTTGAGCAATACGATTCGACGACCGTAGTGAACCCAGGTTGGACCGCCAATGTCGACCAGTGGGGATCGTTGCTGTTGAGTGTTGAATCCTAAGCGGGTCTGCATGATGTCTAAATCGGCAGAGTTTTCAACGAGCTATTCCGAGAAGGAAGACGAAGCTATCGCCTTTGCCGACTATGCGCCGTTTCGGTACGGCGAAGTTGCGGTGGATCCCAGTGATGCCGAGAGAATTGCCGCGAAGCGGAAAACGCTCGATCCGATATTGGTCGACATCGTCGACGGGGGCATCGAGGCGGCCGTAATGGAAGCGGAGGCGGCGGTTGAGCGGACCGCGCGCTCGACCATTATTCGCGAGCAACATGATTATCGCGCGTCGTTGAATACTCTCGATTGCCTGTCTGTTTCACGAGTCTCTTGGGCGGCCACCGCTGATCCAATCCGCATGAAATTCCCGCTCGAGCAAATCTGTGCTGGCGACGTGTTTATTTACAACGACGTCTATGAGTCGGCTGGCACTATCGGCCACCTTCCGGACTACTGTGTTGTCACGCCAATCTTTTTTTCCGAGCGCTTGATCGGTTTCGCCCAAATATTCGGGCACGTCAATGACGTGGGTGGCCGGATGGCGGGCTCGTGGCCGAATACCTCCAAGAGTATTTTCGAAGAGGGCACGATATGCCCGCCGGTAAAGCTCTTTGAAGGAGGAAGGTTGAACGACGGTCTCTACGATGTGTTGTTGCGCAACAGCCGCTTTCCAGACGATCTGCGCGGCGATATCGATTCTTTCGTCGGCGCGAACGAAATTATCCGGCGCCGGGTTGTGGAACTTTGTGAGCGATTCGGCGTGGAAGAGGTCGAGGCCTCGTTCTACGAGATCATCGAACGGTGTGCCGAAGTGGTACGCGAGGTGGGTTTGCCGTTTTTCCCCGAAGGCGAATTTATTGGGGAGGACTTCATCGAGAACGACGGCATCACCCTCGATAAGCCAGTGAAGCTGAAGCTCACAATGCGCAAGTACCCAGACAAAATGATCCTCGACTGGGATGGAACCAGCGAACAAACTGAAGGCCCGGTGAATTGGCCGTTGGATGGTCGGCACTACTCAAAATGGCTAGGCGCATTTTTTAAAGCGCAAATCCCAGGGATCATCATCAATGAAGGTGTGACGGATGTCTTTCGCTGCCGGGTCCCAAAGCGCACCGTTCTCAGTTCAGAGTTTCCGGCGCCGGTGGTGTCGCGCATGACCTGCATGCTGCGAACGATTAGCGCCTACACGGTGGCGCTCGCGAAAGCATTTGATGGCGAAGTCGTTGCCGATATGCAGAATATTCAGATCTACGGGCTCTATGGCAAGGATCTGGAAGGCGAACTCTTTTTAATGCGCGAGATTTTCGGGGCAGGATCGGGCGCCCGCCCTTACGCCGACGGAACCGATGCGGTTGATCTGGTTCCCTACTCAAAAAATCTACCCGCCGAATTCATCGAACAGCGTTTCCCCGTTAAGGTAGAACGCGTCGGTTTAGCGATTGATTCTGGAGGTCCCGGAAAATATCGAGGTGGGCTGGGTTACGTCAAAGACATTAGAACCCTGGTGGATGGGCATTACACCACCGTGACCGAGCGCACTGCGTTCGCTTGCGTTGGGATCAAGGGTGGGCGTTGGGGTGCGCCTGGCGCATCGATTAAGAATCCTGGCACGAGCGATGAAGAATCTGTTTACTTCAGCCGTGACGCGGTGCCGGTGGAAGCGGGAGACTTGGTGCGTCTCATTACGCCCGGCGGCGGCGGTTGGGGCGATCCCTTGGAACGAGAAATCGAAGCGGTGCGGATGGATGTTGTTCGCAGGCTTGTCTCGTTCGAAAGCGCTTCTCGCGATTATGGTGTTGTGATCGACCCTGCTCGTTTTGAGGTCGATCGTGAGGCTACGGCAAGTTTACGCAAATCTATTGCCGAGGAGCGTGGGCCGACTAAGTTGATCGATCGCGGCCCGTATGCAGAGAGTTTGATCAAAAACGGGATCATTGAAGTCAGTGATCCAGAACTTGAATGCACGCGGTGCGCGGACGATGAGACGCTGCAACACTATTGGAAAGATCTGTACAAATACACTTGAGCACGAAAGGAGCAAATGATGAGCTTGAGCTTCGGCCTGTTTTCCCCGTTTAGAAATCCACCCCAGTGGCGGATCCCTTGGCCAGAGTTCTATGAGACTCAAATCAATCACGCCAAGCTTGCCGAGGATCTCGGCTATGACGAGATGTGGTTATCCGAACA
>JBCCEV010000136.1:0-11872 GCA_039030125.1 Pseudomonadota bacterium
AAGGTAACGTCAAACTGTTGTGTTCGGAACCAATATAAAAACAAATGAAAATGTCTCGTATCGTAGCCTCATTGATGATGCTACACACGCTACTTGCCGGCGGTGTAAATGCTAAGGAATTGGTATACACACGTGCGTTTGCCGATGATGACGGCGGAGCGGCGGGCGGCCAGCAGCGCTTTGAGCCGCTGAACAGTTGGCCTGACAACGTCAGTTTGGATAAGGCTCGCCGTTTGTTGTGGCCGGTCAAGAAAAAGTACGGGCGCAACATATCCTGGGCGGACTTGATGGTGCTCACTGGTAACGTCGCTCTCGAATCGATGGGCTTTAAAACCTTTGGTTTCGCCGGCGGGCGCGAGGACGATTGGGAAGCTGATCTCGTTTACTGGGGGCCTGAAAAGGAGTTTCTGGACGACGAGCGCTACAGCGAAGGCAGAAAGCTCGCGCAACCCCTGGCCGCCGTGCAAATGGGTCTCATCTACGTCAATCCCGAGGGACCTAACGGCAATCCAGATCCATTGCTCGCGGCCAACGACATTCGCGAAACTTTCGGCCGTATGGCAATGAACGATGAGGAAACGGTGGCCTTGATTGCCGGTGGTCACACCTTCGGCAAGGCTCATGGGGCGCATAATCCAAAGGACTGTATTGGTCCGGAACCGGCCGCCGCGCCGGTTGAATCGCAGGGTTTTGGCTGGCGCAACAAGTGCGGCAGCGGTAAGGGTGCCGACACGATCACCAGTGGCCTGGAAGGTGCCTGGTCGGTGAACCCGGTGGCCTGGACCACGCAATACCTAGACAACCTTTTTGGTTACGAGTGGGAGAAGACAACGAGTCCGGCCGGAGCCACTCAATGGATCCCCGCTGCCGGCGCGGCCGCGAATTTAGTGCCCGATGCTCACGATCCAGAGAAAAGGCATGCGCCAATCATGTTTACGACAGACCTGTCGTTGAAATTCGATCCCAGCTACCGGGAAATCGCCAAACGCTTTCAAGAGGATCCCAAGCAGTTCGAACTGGCTTTCGCGAAAGCCTGGTTCAAGCTTACTCACCGCGACATGGGGCCGCGCACCCGCTATCTTGGCGACGATGTCCCCGCCGATGTGCTGCTTTGGCAAGACCCAGTACCGGTGGTTGACCATGTGCTGATTGGCCCCGCGGATATCGACTCGCTCAAGACACGCATTCTCGATTCAGGTTTGTCGGTCTCTGAATTGGTTCGCGTCGCCTGGGCGGCGGCAGCTTCATACCGCGGCAGCGATATGCGGGGCGGAGCCAACGGCGCACGCATCCAACTTGCGCCGCAAAAGAGCTGGGAAGCGAATAATCCGGCGGAACTGGCGAAGGTCTTAGGTCGGCTACGAACGGTTCAGCGAGAATTTAACGAGCAGGCGGGAGAGAAGCGAGTATCGCTCGCGGATCTAATCGTGCTCGGTGGCGCGGCCGCCATTGAAAAAGCGATTAGCGAGGCGGGAAGCGCGTTCGAAGTGCCGTTCAGCCCCGGGCGAACCGACGCCACCCAAGCGCAAACGGACGTCCATTCGTTTGCCGTCTTGGAGCCAAATGCGGATGGGTTTCGTAACTATTACTCCGCCGCGAGCCATCAATCGCCGACGAAAATGCTGATCGAGCGTGCCGCGCAGCTCAATCTGAGCGTGCCTGAAATGACCGTACTGGTTGGTGGCATGCGCGCGCTAGGAGCGAACGCTAACGACTCAACACACGGATTGTTCACTGAGCGACCTGGAATCCTTAGCAACGATTTTTTCGTCAATCTCCTAAGCATGACGAACGAATGGGTTAAGTCTTCCGCCCAAGAAGGCATCTACGAAGCCCGCGACCGTGCGACCGGAGAGGTTAAATGGACCGCAACGCCGGTTGACCTGGTGTTCGGCTCACATGCCGAACTCCGTGCCGTTTCCGAGGTTTACGCGGCCGACGACGGGTCGAACAAATTCATGAGCGATTTCGTCTCGGCGTGGACCAAGGTGATGACCTTGGACCGTTTCGACTTGGAACCGCGCCAACGGGGCACGGGCAAAAAGCTGGCCAACCGTTAGCAAGCTGGTGACCGTGAGCCTCGGCCCCCGGCAAGGCATGCGCATTGATTTCGATTAAGCAAATACGCTACGCATTGGCGGTCGAGGAACACGGGCATTTTCGTGCGGCAGCAGATGCCTGTCATATTTCCCAGCCGGCTTTAAGCGGCGCGATAACGGAACTCGAAAAAGCTCTTGGATTTCAGATTTTCGAGCGTGATAGCAAGAAAGTGCTCGTCACGCCCTTGGGAGACAAGATGTTGCGACAGGCGCGTGACATCTATGTTGCCGTCTCGGATCTGGAAAGCCTTGGTACCCAGACGACCGATCCGCTGCGTGACCCGATGACGATTGGCATGATCCCAACGATAGCGCCGTATTTGTTGCCGTTGGTGTTGCCTAGGATCAGGACACATTATCCAAATCTAAAACTAACGGTCGATGAAGACCAGTCTCATTGCCTGGTGAGAGGCGTCATTAATGGTGATTTAGATGCCGCAGTGCTCGCTCTTCCGTACGACTTAGGGGGGCTCCTCCAGTTTTCCTTTTGGGATGAAAATTTCTACTTCATCGCTCACGCGCAGGAGCAGATCATCGATTCACCCGTGATCGGCGCCGGCGATATCGACCCATCCCGGCTTTTTCTTCTGCGCGAAGGTCACTGCCTTAAAGATCACGCGCTCGCTATTTGTGGGTTGGTCGAAGAACAGTCTATCAACACGCGCGGCAGCAGCTTGGCAACGATCATTCAACTTGTTGCTGGGAAACTCGGTACTACTTTGATTCCAGAAATTGCCCTGGCGTCACTGTTGGAACAGCATCCAGACCTGGCCTTCGCGCGCTTGGACGAATCGGGTCCGCACCGTCAGTTGGCGTTCATCATTCGTCCGAACTTTCCGCGATTGGGTGAAATCGAATTGCTGATCACGCTCTTCAAAGACGCGCTGACTGACTATCGCAAGAAGGTTTTGACGGCTTCGCGCTGAGCCGTCTGGGAAAGTTCCCTCTTGATTGATTAATTTTTCCTATCCGCAGCATTTAAATAAACGATTTCTCAACCGTACGCACAGCTCCTAGCATTAACCCATGCATCGAATGTCTCGATGTGGAAATTAAAATCCAAGGTATAGGAGAAGATGATGAAACAGATTATTGCAGCGGCGGTCGTTGTCGCAGCGAGCGTTAGCGCGCAAGCAGGCGGCTTCAATCCATATCCCGCTACCGGCACCAGTGGTGTGAGTGGCTCCGTCCAGGCGAGCACAACGCACCAACCTTTTTACTTCCAAGGACAAGGCGCGCCGCAGGTAAACGACTCGCAGGAAGTCGCTAATGTGGAGTCAGACGGTCCAAAGATCCGCGAGGGATTCGCACCTTGGAAAACCAACCGTCTGTCGAGCTAATCGCGATGCGATGCTCGGGTGCATAGAGGCTGGCACCATTAACGGTGCCAGCCTTGAGACGCTCTCTACGGCCGATGCGATGACATCACCCTCAAGGCATTTCTTCTGCCCACGGCAAGATCTGATGGCCTTCTATATAGTTGGCGCCAATCAAATCGACCGGCCCGAGCTCCGCGAGCGGATCCTGCTCCGAGGGTTCCATGGAAAGTACTGCATCGCCTTTAACGTCTAGGGTTACAGCGGTTGTTTCCGCCCGCATCAATACAACCTTATTGATATTCGCTTGCGCCTCGTTCGCGTGGGGTATCACTTTAAGAAATAGGCGGGGGAACAGGCTTGGCGGCGTGAAATCTTTACCGTTAACCGCCATATCGATGTTGATCACTTTCTTTCCGCGTCTTGAGATATAGCCATGATAGTGATCGCTGCCGCCACCCAAGGCCCAGTGATCGCCACGTTTCATCTTGTAGCCCCAAATCTCGCGGGTCCCGGCTGCGACCAGATCGGTACTCGTGAACCCGTAAACCCAGTAGCCGCCGCGCACGCCGCCATATTCAACGTCAGCGATGACCGCGGCGTCGTAGTAGGGCTCGGTTGGGACCGAGCTATTGAAGTACATCACCGAGATTTGAACGACGTTGGAGCAGAGCTTCAGCGGTGCGGGTATGAGGCTTTGTAGTTTTCCTTCCTCGACGTTGCCAAAGACCGCGAGCACTTGAAAATCATGCTCCCAGGGGGGCAAAGGATAGGGCAGGACGTTTGGGATATCTTGGCTCATGAAGGTTCTCTCGCTGTCTTAGCAGTTATTAACGCTGAAACGGGATCGGCCCAATACCACTATTGAACAGGTATGAACTGACCCGTTTTCTGATCTAGAACTTGGCGATAATTTCGTTACCGATCTCTTCGATCATCTCGCGCGCGTTCGTGTTCTCAACCACCTGAATGGCGATACTGTCGAGGCCAGCGTCCTCCATCGCTTTAAGACGCTCAATGATTTCCTCGGCGGGGCCGGTTAACGACGCCATTTTGATCAGCGAGTCGTTGAAATAGTTTTCCTCACCAGGCCGTAGGTAAACCAAATGACCCTCGTGTACCTGTTGGTAGAAACGATCTTCGGGCACTTCGCTTTGCGGTAGAAAATTACGCTCGTAATCATCGTAGAGCTCGCGCACGCCGCTTGGAACGTCCTCGGTGTAGGTATCACCAACTTTACAAAACGAGTTTTCCCAATAGGCATGCAGATTGAACATGCAGAACGGGCCAACCCGTCGGATCACACGATCGGAGGTATAGGATTCACCAGGCTGAAGGACGCATGCTGTCGTCAACGCCGAGGTATGAAAGCTATCGGGTAGCGTGCGGCCAGCTTTTTCGGCGCCTTTTTGTATGGCATCCAGCCCATAGCGCAAGCTATCGGGTGGCTGCACCAAGGTTATCCAGCCGTCACCGGTACGCCCGGTGAGCTCTAATGATTTGGGTCCGTTGGAAGCGACGTGTATGGGGACCGGGTCGTCATGGTTTACGTAGCCTTTGCCTTGGTGCAGGAACTTAACCCACCGTTCACGATCGCCGTCACGGAACAAACACTCGTCGCCGCTCAATAAACCGCGAACCTGCTCGATGTGCTCTTCCATATGAGCCAGCTTGCACGGCGGCATGCCCATGGTATGCCGCGCGGTGAAACCTACGCCGATGCCGAATATCACCCGCCCTGGGGCCATTTGATTGAGTGTGCCAATCGCTTGCGCGGAGACTGGCGCGATGCGGTTACTCGGTACAGCAACATAGGTGCCAAGAGTCAACTTCGAGGTGTGCTCGGCAACGAGCGCCATACACATGTAAACCTCGCTATAGAGCATTTGCGAATCATAGAACCAAGCTCGCGTGAAGCCATTGTCCTCGGCGATTTGCGCGTCTTTCCAGGCGTCGATATAAGGTGGAAATACAATTCCGAATTCCATCAGTGGGCGTCCTCTCTATGGTGTTTGGTTGTCTGCACGGTTGTTGCTCGTTGCTCATGTTTCATCGGCGAAGTCCCAAGCGCGAAGTTTGCCTGGAGCGACCGTTACTAACTCGATTTCCAGGCCCCGATAGACTTCGGCGTAGGCCAAGCCTGCCTCGCCACGATAGCGTACTGCCAGACGTTGGATCATCGGCATTGGATCGCTAAGTAAGCTCACTTTGGCGGTGCCGCTAACCTCGATACCCCGAAATGGGGCGCCCTGCTCGGCCACCACCACACTCACGCGGGGATCACGTTCGATGTGTTTGGACTTGATGTCGTTTGCCCAAATGGCAATGTGGAAGGCGTCGTTGACCCATTCTTGCCAAACCGGTGACAGCAAGGTGGTGCCGTCTTTGCGGTTGGTTGCCAGTATCGCAAGGACAGGCTGTTCGAGAAGATCGCCAAGATCGTTAACGGTGAGATCTTTCCTCATGACATTCCAGGCGCAAGCGCGTGGAGCAAATCCCAGTCGGGCGCGCAGGCATAGCTCAGCTCCACGCCATGAACTTTGGGTACGAGGGGGCCACCGTCTGCCGCTGCCCGCACCGCATTGACCGCGACCTGCGTCGCACCAGCGTCAATATGCTGTTGTATGTGTTCTTTGATGTCTTCGACGCTACCCCACGCCACCAGTGCATCAACAAGCCGGTCACTTAAGCCGTCTTGCAAATCGGACTCGTCAAATCCGTAGCGGAACCAATTCTTATAGTAGTTCGGTGCCGCGGCGTAAAAGGCCAAGGTGTTGCGTGCAATGGTTCGGGCTTGTTCCGGATCCTCGTTGAGCACGGCGTGTTGCATCGTGCAGATCCACTTGTCAGCCCCCAGCAGTTCGCGCGAGCGTGCCGTGTGTTCAACCGGACAATTGGCGGGGATGGTGCCTTGGCTGCGGGCACCGGCTAGTTCAGTCATTTTGGGGCCGAGCGCGGCCAGCACCAGCGGTGGATCCTCGCCCGGCAACAGCGGACGCGCGGCGTCCATGTTGTCCAGATATTGATGCATAAATGTCAGCGGCTTCTGATAGTCGTGTCCGCGCGCGTCGCTGACCAAGGAACGGTGTGATACCCCTAAGCCCATAATGAATCGGCCACCCGAGAAATCATGCAGCGAACGCGCCCCCTGCACGGCAGCCATCGGATCCCGCGCGTAGACATTGGCGATGCCGGCGCCGATTTCAATGCTCTGCGTCGCCGCGCAAAGGTGCGCACCGCAGGCAAAGCTTTCGTGGTGCAGTGCTTCTACATACCAAAGTGTTTCGTAGCCCAGCGATTCAATTTTTTGTGCAGCGCTCGTCAGCTCGGCGCCGTCGAATGCGTCGGAATAAAGAAAAACGCCAAGGCTACCTTTTTTCATAGCGGTTACGCTGAGCTTTGATGGTGCCCAGTAATGTCCGCTTTTTTAGCGCCGGTGGCTACCCCTTGATGAACAATGACGCAGCTTTGCGTGATTGCGACACGGGATTTCACACAGACTTGAAGCCCAGAGGCTTGAGTGCTAGTCGGCGCCGGTTTCGCCAATAGCCTCCAGCAATGCTTCGCGCTCCTCGCAGTGGTCGGGAACGCGCAATTTGCGGCGCTGAGTATCAGAGACGAGCCATCCAGCGTCCAAAAGCCGTTGGATGTTCTTCAATTCGCAGGACATCAGGGTTCTTGAAAAATCGCGGGCAATCGCAGAATCGAGACTGCCCGCCAATGGTCTGGCTGCGGCCAGGACCTCAAATTCCTCGTCGTTGGCCTGAGCGAATAGTTCTATCCAAGTCTTGGGGTTCCTGGGGCCGCCGCCGGCCCGTGCAAGTGCCAGCAGCACCGGCATGTGTTGGTTTTTAAACGCCTGATCAAACGGGTGGCCTTTGTACTTAGAGGTCTGATTGGGATCGGCGCCGGCGGCCAATAAGGATTCAACGAGTGCTACATCACCGCGCCCGGCGGCATAGTGCAAACACCGCAAGCCTTCACCCTCGGCGGCGCTGACCGGATCGCCGCCGGCCGCTTGCAAGACCTCGATCATGGCTTTATCACCCGCGAGGCACGCGCCCACCATGGCTTGTGGGCTCGCCTTGGCTCCTCGTTCGAGTAATAGTTCAATCTTGCCAAGCGCCTCCACCGCTGAGAAGGCCGCGAGATCAATTGGCGTTGGGTAGACCAGCGTGGCCTTGTTCATATCCCAACTGCGTGCGTAGGCGCTATTCACATCGGCGCCGGCGTTGACCAGTGCCCGGACGACTTCGAGGCTTGAATTCTTAGTTGCCCAATGGAGGGGTTTCATTGCGAAATCGCGGTCAGCTAAGTTGACATCGGCACCCTCGGCAATAAGCCTCAAGGCGGCGCTGTGATCACCGGGTCGCTGCAGGATTTTGTGCATCGATACTTCCGCTTGATTAGCAGTACGAAATTTTCGCTCGCTGAGGTGCTCAAAAAACGGGTCAGCCAGACCTGAAATCACGGCAATGACCATTGCGGTTGCGAACCAGGCGACAAAATAAAGGAGCGGCCAGCGATATTTGTTCCGCTGGCTCGAAAAAAGATACTGAAATAGTGACCAAAGGAGTCCGAAACCGTGCGCCGGTATCGCCGCCCAAAGAAAAAAGATGAGCGTTAGGAAGGCGGCCATCCAAGGCGCGTCGGGGCCGCCCGTCGGTGACTTTGGTAACGCGGCGCCCAGCAGTGCGCCAATGCCGGTGAGTACGGTCAGTCCGAGGCAAACCTGGACGAATCGATTGATCGATCGTTGGTCAGGTATCTCATCGGCATCAGCGTTATCGGCCATCGTTACGCCAAAGGTGCTTCGTTACCTCACAAGCATAGCCGAAGTGGATCTGAGTTTATGAGAAGTCAATCCCTTCGTAATTGCTGGCAGCTACCTCCGCCAGGCGTTTGGCATATTTAGGTCCACCACCGTTGTAGATGTTGTAGCGAGTCTTCCCGTACTCGTGGCCGTCGACATTGGAGTTGTAGCCGGTGATCCAACTTTTCGCTTTACGGAGCAGCAATGGCTTGTACATATCTTTAACGTGCTCAAACCAAGCGATCTCGGCATGCTCATCGGCATTGAAACGGGTGTAACCATTCGCCCATGCATATTCCAGTAGCGGCACGACCCAATCGACCGACATCTCCACCCCACGCGGGAAATTCGTAGCCGAGGTTTGCGGGCCGCCGAGCATCACCAGATTTGGGATCCCGCTGGTGAGTATCCCGAGGAAAGTGGTGGGTCCATCGCGCCACTTGTCCTTGAGTTTCATGCCGTCCAGCCCTTGGATATCGATTTGATCGAAGGCGCCGGAGAAGGAATCAAAACCGGTGGCGTAAATGAGCACGTCGAACTCGAACTCGCGATCAGAAGTTTTCAAACCCGTTGGCGTCACACATTGAATTGGAGTTTCGGCTGAATCAACGAGTTCCACGTTGTCGCGGTTATAGGTCTCGAAGTATCCGGTTTCCAAGGGCACTCGTTGCACCCCGAAACCATGGTCAGTCGGAATTAGCTTCGCAGCGGTAGCAGGGTCATCCACCCGCTGTCGAATCCGTTCAGCGATGTATTCAGAGAATTCCTCGTTGGCTTGTTCATTAATGAAAATTTCGACGAAATTGCTCAACCAGATGCCAAAGCCCGGACCATCGTAGAGCCGATCCCACAGCTCCCGGCGTTGTTCTGGACTCACGTCGTAGAACGGCCGGCGGTCCGGCTCGTGTTCAAAGCCACCGGGCGTGCGCGCGCAAGCCGCAAAGATATCGTCATAGCGGGCGCGGATATCGGCCATCTCTTCCTCGGAAATCGGCCCATTGTTTAACGGTGCTGCCCAGTTAGGACGTCGTTGAAAAACCGTGAGCTGCGAGGCTTCTTTGGCAATCTCCGGAATGAATTGGATGGCGGTGGCGCCGGTGCCAATCACGCCAACGCGCTTGCCCTTGAGATCGAGTGGTTCGTGCGGCCAATGAAAGGGGTGGAATGATATGCCCTTGAAGCTATCCATCCCCTCGAACTTGGGTAGCGTTGGGATAGACAAAACGCCAATCGCGGTGACTATGAAGCGCGTGGTGAGCGTGCGCCCATCGTTCAAACTGAGAGCCCAGGTGTCCGTGTCCTCGTTGAAAACCATGTTCTCAACCCGACAGCCGAATTGCATGTGATCCCTAAGGTCGAATTTGTTGGTAACGTATTTGAGGTATTTAAGTGTTTCAGGCTGTGGAGAAAATCTCTCGGTCCAGTGCCACTCCTCAAGCAGTTCCTTGGAAAAAGAATAACCATAGGTGAAGCTTTCTGAATCAAAGCGTGCTCCTGGGTAGCGGTTGTTGTACCAGGTGCCACCCAGATCTTCGTTGGCGTCTATTGCGATTGCTTTGACGCCGAGATCCTTAAGGCGTTTGATTTGGTAAATTCCTGCGACGCCAACCCCGATCACGATGACTTCATAGTCGCGTGCGGCGTTGCTTTTTGCGTTCTCGTCATGCTCGCTGGCGGGTACGCTCATTTTGGCTCTCTTTGTTATGACTCTGCTATTTTACGACGAACGCACGAATCTCGGATTGACCGATTTCAATGGACCTAATGAAAGGCAGGCGACATGAGTATCGATTTCACTCCTGAACAGCAACAAATTCGCGATAGCGTGGCGAAACTTTGCGCGGATTTTGGGGATGAATATTGGCTTGAACGGGATCGTGACGGCGAATTTCCGGAAGATTTTTGCAAGGCGATCTCGGACAACGGTTATATGGGCATCGCGATGCCGGAGGCTTACGGCGGTGCCGGATTGGGGATCACCGAAGCCTCGATTTTGATGCAAACGATCTCCCAATCGGGCGCCGGCAATGGCGGCGTTTCATCGGTTAGCTTAGGTATATTCGGCCTCAATCCAGTGGTGCGTTATGGCAGCGAAGAGCAAAAGGAGCGCATGCTCCCACCCATTATTAAACGCGAAGATCGCGCGTGCTTTGGGGTGACGGAGCCTAATACCGGGTTGGATACCACGCGTTTGAAGACCCGCGCAGTCCTAAAGGGCGATCGCTATGTCGTTCACGGGCAAAAAGTTTGGATCTCGACGGCTCAGGTCGCCAACAAGATCATGCTCATTGCCCGCACCACCGATGAGAGCGAAACCACCAAACCCATCGATGGCCTGAGCTTGTTTTATACCGATCTCGATCGCAGCAAGGTTGAAATCACCGAGATCGAAAAAATGGGGCGTAAATGTGTCGACTCCAATCAGATCTTTTTCGATGGTTTAGAGATCCCTGTGGAGGATCGGATCGGCGAAGAGGGTAAGGGGTTTCGCTACCTCCTCCATGGCATCAATCCCGAGCGTATTTTGATTGCCGCGGGGTTAGTCGGATTAGGTCGCGCCGCTCTAAAGCGTGCCACGGAATACGCCAAGGAGCGTGTGGTTTTTGACCGTCCCATTGGGAAAAACCAAGGGATCCAGCATCCGCTCGCCAAAAGTTGGGCCGAAATTGAAGCTGCTAATTTGATGGCATTTCGCGCCGCGCAGCTCTATGACCGCGGCGAGGAATGCGGCGCCGAGTCGAACGCCGCGAAATATCTCGCCGGTGAAGCCACCTTCAATGCCTGCAGCAACGCCGTGATGACTCATGGTGGTATGGGTTACGCCAAGGAGTTTCACGTCGAGCGTTATTTTCGCGAAGCGATCATCCACCGAGTGGCCCCGATCACACCGCATTTAATTCTCTGCTATATCGCAGAGAAGGTATTAGGTCTGCCAAAGTCCTATTAAGTCGACTTTAGTCCCGTCGGTTTGACCCTGTGAAATTTCCACCTTGGCAGCTCGTTTTCATTCCACCGGTGGCCGCTGCAGTGACGGCGGCGGTTGGCGAAACCATCGAGATGTTGTTCATAAGAACCGCAGGATGGTATTTCCCAATCATTCACGAAATGATGATGCTGGCGTTCACTGTTGGGCCTTCCTTTCTGGCTAATTTGATCGTTTCGCCTGTAAATTATCAGCTAAGTAAGCTAATGCCTGACGCCGGATTAGGGCTTAGCGTTGCATTGGTCGAAGGACTCTTGATTGGGGTGGTCGTCTATTCCATCGATTTATTTGGTAGTAAACCAACGTTTTTCCATCACGCGATTATCCTCGGCGGATGCATCCCCGGATTGGTGCTCGGGTTAAGCAGTTGGATATTGTGCGCAAAGATGCATCGGCAAGCAGCCTGGCAAACTGGGTAATTAGTTAGGCGATAGACCCAGGCCCGCGCGGAAGCGATTCTTAACATGGATACCATCCCGTGGCGGCAGACACATGGGTGGATTGACGCTGTCAACTTTTATGTTGATGAATACCGGGCCTTCGGTTTCGTAAAGGCTCGAAATGGCGATGGCGAGGTCTTGCTCGTTAGAAACACGGGCGCTGTTGTGAATTCCCGCGCCGCGTGCCATCGCGACGAGATCGGTCGAAGTTGCGGTATGCG
>JBCCEV010000137.1:0-11848 GCA_039030125.1 Pseudomonadota bacterium
CGCCAACATAGTTTGCTCTCCCGTGGAATCGGCGGAGTCTAGCACAGCGATCTTGTCATCTTTATGACAACTTGAAGATTGATTTTTCAATGAAAAATCAATCTCTTATCGTTTCACGATAGCGCCCTTGCCGACATCTCAAAACCTCATTGTTTGGTGGCTTGGAAACGCTCAATTACCGAAGCTAATGACCTTGACATTAAGCCGCGTACTCACGCCCGCGCCGGCACCGCTCCCTGCCGAATCCGCCGCAGCAGCAGCCGCCACGCTCTGCGCCGCTTCGGTGACCGATTGTGTCGCCGCCGCTGATACGTCGCCCAGATTGCCCAATGAAGCACCCACCGCGCCGGCCGCCTGCGGTACGCCAATCGTGGGACCAGAACTGGTGAAAAACTCGCGATTCGCAACTTCCCGAGCGGCGACGACAAGGCCGCTTTCTGAGTTAAATCCCGCATCGCCGGCATCGACGATACCTTCAGGCGCCGAGACGAAGATACTGCCCGCCGTAAAACCAACGGGCGCTTTGGTGCTGACACCGCTCCCGGAAACCGTCAGCGGCGGTTCATCGACCGCGTTGAGGAATTCGTCGAACACCGCAACGCTGTCTGCAACCGTTTGGGCATCGCGCCGGCCTCGACCCGCGTCGATGTTTGCCCGGTTTGACCACAGAACAATATCGCCATCGCGCTGAGCAAAAATTCGCGTGCTGTTCACATTGATACTTCTCTCGGTGAACATATTGACCGCGCCGGAACGAAACGCCACGTAACCAAGATTGATATCGGATTTAATGGGATCGCCCCCGGCCGTCTGAAATTGCGGTCCCTCTGCCGTGGCCCCCGCATCAACGAACCCGCCGGGCGCAAATACGTTGATGCTACCGCCATCGAACGTTGACACGGCGCTCAGGGGGCTGGAGATATTGCCCTCGTAGCGAATGATGCCACCTTGCGCATCAAGTGGTTCAAAGACGGTTGCTATTGCAACGCGCCCTCGCGAAAAGTCGTTCACAAAACCGGATTCAGAGTTCGCCGCCTCAAACGCCGAGGCCTTAAGTTCATCGCCTAGCACATCAAAAACGAAAGAGCGCTGGCGCTCCGCACCCAGGTCACGGAAACGATCGGCCGCAGACAAACCGTTCGCGGGCCCAATCACACCGGCGGATTCAAGCGTCGCGAGGTATCCATCGAGCGCCGACCTGATTTCGGCAAGCGCCGCGCCGTTGTCTCGAAGCTCCAACAAAAACGCAAGGTCAAGCGGCGCTATGTTGCCAGACTCGCCGGTTTCTTCCGCCACGCTCGCCAAAGCCGAGCGAATTTCGTTAGCCAGTTGCGCGCGCTGCGATGCCGTCGGCGCACTGGCTGCTTCGATGGTGGGAATCACGCCGCCTGAAAGCCCTGCCAGTTGCGTTAGCGCCGCCGTCAGGTTCTCACTATCGAGATTATTCAGCGCGAATATCAGCGTGCCCAAGTCCGGCAGGTATCCTTCGCCCCCATCCAGATAGCGTTTGATGAAGGACTCATAGGTTGCACGCGGATCGGCGCCCGCTATCACCAACAGGTCCGCACCTTCGTCAGCAAGAAACGCATTGTCTTCGTCGCCAAACGTTCGGATCCCGTCGGACGCCCCCAGATTGACGTGGCGTCCCGCGACCACTTGAAGTTCACCAGGCCCGCCAAGCGCTATCTGCTCGTCCTGCGTGAAGATACCGCTTGCGTCCGTTAGCGGTTGGGTCGAACGTAATTGGAACAAGCCGCGCGTCGTTCGTTGGGTATCAAACCTTACGTCACGGCCGCTGGCGACCAGCGTGAGATCCGTAGGATTGACGTTCTGCCCAACGAAGTGAATGTTGGTAACATCGTTGCCCGCAAAAAGCCGGGATTGCTCCGCAAACTCCAGGCGTAAGTTTCTAATATTGCCGAGCGCCGTCAGTGTGCTTGGCGTCGCATCATCGCTGTGAGCAGGCACCGAAGAATGAAACAGACGGGAGAAACTTCCCACCGTATTCTCGATTTCCACCGCACCAATGTCGAACCGCAAGGCTGGATCCGCGGCGCTCGGTAGTTCGCCGCGCTGAATATCCCACTGCAGCAGGATATCTTCGTCAACGCTGCTACCAAAGATGTCTCTTCCCGCAGCGATGTCGACGCCACCGGTAGTACTCGAAAATTGATTGAGCAACCCATCCTGCTCGACGCTACCGGTGAAGGCGCTCAATGTAAGCGATGGCGGCGCAATGCTGAGCACGGCCAAATCGGGGTCCACTTTCTCGAACGCAATGTTAGTTGCGGAGGTCACCGTTTTAACGTTGCCGCCAAAACTCCGCACCTCGAGCAACGAATCAGCACCGTAGCTGAAGTACGCCGTGCGATTGGCATTTAATCCCTCATTGAATAATAACGACTGCCCGCCAACGGGCACGGGAACCGGATTGTCTGTGCTCGGCACAATCAACTGTGGATCCATCAACTGGCCGACAACGACGTCACCCGCGGAGCTGACAAGTTCAATCGCGGCGTCGCCTTGCGCCACATAATCAACGTCGATATCGCCTATTGCCCGGATTTTTGCATCACCGCGGTTTAAGTACACGCCGGTCGGACCGCCGCCAGTGGATTTCTCAATCGACCCCTCAGTTCTGACGTCGATTCGACCGCCTCCCAGCACGGTTACCTGGTCAAAGAAGTCTTCGTTCAATCCATCCAGGCTCAAATCGTCGCGCCACACGTTGTCAACGTCTGGCAGGAACGCGCCAGGGGAGATAGCGCGCGCGTCGAAATCGTTGATGCCATCCTGGCGCCCGGTAGTCGCTATCGAAAAACTTGCCCCGGTGATATCACCACCACTCCTGATGCGTAGATTGCCACCACCGAAAGCCGCAAAACCCTGGTTAAAACCGCGCGTCTCGCGGCCGACCACCGCCGGGTCGGCGAAGCCGTAAACCAAACCGTAAGCCGACGGGATCACTTCAAGCACGCCCTGGCTTAGAAATGTTTGGCCGACCGACCCGATCCCATTGGGATTTCCAATTCGCGTTTGCCACGCTGTTGGTTCCTGATTAGAAGGATTTTCTCTGGTGATTGAGCCGCCGGCGTGGACCAACAGGTCACCGCCCGTCGTTGGAAAGGAGGTGCCGGGTAAAGCAAGATCCGCCGGTGTCACTTGGGGCGAGGTAACCCCGGAGACACCGGTTTGAAACAATTCGCTCGCAGCGTCGCTAATAGTCCCGGCGTAGGTTGAACCCGTGGTCTGTTTGGTAACGTCGTCTACCCCAACAGTGCCCGCCGTATGCTTACCCGCCACGAATACATTGGCACCGTCTCGCAGCGTAATGTCATCCGCCGCCGCCAAGACCAGATCGCCAGACCCGGTCGTGATCTGGATATCGTTATTGACGACCAAACTGCCACCACCCTGTTTTGTCGCCGTCAAATCAGCGCTCGCGGTATCGGCGCCGCCGATAATTTGCAGCGTCCAGGAGTGACGATCATCAGCGATCAGGAAGTCTCCAAGCCCATCAACCGCTGAAACCAGAAAACCGTCCATCAAGTTATGGTCGATCTCAAGGTCTGCGGCCGCGCGGATTGTGAGCACTCCAGGCGCCGCCGCCGGGCCGATAACCCCAGGGCCGGGCTGCAGTTCCCAAACGCCAGGAATGGGCCCCGTGGGATTGGGGAAAAAGGCACAAAACGGGCCCCCGACACAGGTCAGTACATCTGGGCCAGGAATTTCAGACACCTCCGCGAGCAACGCATCAATATCTCCCTGATTGGCGAAGACATCGGAAAGCTTCGCGAGCCCATTCGAGAACACGAGCTCAACCCCTGGCCCTACCCGAAATCCGTCAGCCGAGGTGACGTTGAGGGCGGCCAGTAAATTAGCGACCACTGTTGCGTCTGAAAACGCTACAGCTTCGGTCTGCACGGTATCGCCAACATTGGCAATCGAAGCCTCATAGCGGCGATGACCGATCAGCGCAATGCCACCATCGCTCTCGGCACCGGCGATTTGAGTTTCGATTGTGCGTAAGTTGGCGCCATCACCAACTTGCAGTCCGTTATTTCCTGCCGTGCGCTTGGCAATGATCCGAACCGACCCCGTGTCGAGCGGTGCGTTCACCCCAGGCACGCCTGAGCCATAGCTACCGACATCGATTTCCGCCGTCGCATTACTTAAATCAACCCAACCGTCGGGAGATGAGAGCACGACCTGCCCGCCGCTGCGCAACGAACCGTCGTTAAACAACCCAGTTGAGAAAGCATTAAGTTTGGCGCCAGCGCCAAGCGTAATGATCTTGCCGGGATTGGATTCGTTACCCGCGTGCAGTTCGATAGTGCCGCCCCACGGGCCGCTCGCATCCAGCAGCGCGTTGACGATATTAATGTCACCACTGTCGGCTACCAGCTTGATGCGTTCGGTCGCGAACGTTGCGTTAGAGACAGTCAAGTCGCCAGCGCGCACGCGAAATGCTTTGCTACCCGTAAATCCGTCAAGCGCCGCCTCCAATCCCACTATGTCTGGAATCGAGCCAAGATCGATTTCCAGCTCAGCCCCTGCGCCAGCATTCACGATTGAACCGGCGGCGAGATCAAAACCCGCATTAGGCACGCGGATGGTGAGAGCGCCGTTTTCGCCCGCCAGATTCAGCGTTCCCGCACCGCCTGCCCCGCCGAGGGTCACGTTCGCGGACCCCATTTCAGAAACGAGTTGAATCCATCCCGCGTCAGAACTCACCGTGGTTAATCCGAAGGTTTCGTTGTCCAGACCGCTGACATCGACAAGGCCCGAAATCTCAAACTTATCAGCAGGATTGGTGCCGTCGCTGGAAGATGAGAAACGCACCAGACCGCTATTTGCTTTGATGGGAGCAGCACTTTCGATTGACCGCGCGCTAATTGCCACAGTCGAACCCAGCACGTCGAGCTTGTTTGGTAACAACAGCGGGTCGACGACGAGGGCATTCGATTTAAATGTGCCCGTGGCGCTGATCCCGAGAAATGTTCCAGGCGCCGCACTGATCTGCCCCGTGTTCACAACGAGATCGCCCTGGGCTTCCAGCTGGTAGTCAGCGTTGCCGAAAACTGAAGGTGAATTCAGAGTGGTTGCAGAAAACCCCAGAACATCAAAATCGCCGTCGTCAGTGATGGCCGGGTTCAACCGTTCGTCGCCGAGGCCTAACGTTTGCAAAAACACCAAAGCCGTTGCGGCCTGCCCACCACCCAGACCCTCAATCAACAGGTCGCCGCTGCCCGCTCCCACGAAGTCGCCAGGAGCCAATTGGTTACCCGACCGATTGCCCAGCGAGATCTGATTCGCGGCCAGGCGCGCAATATTTCCAGCCACACCTTCCCCGCGCAACCCTGCCGCGTCAATCAGAATTTCATCGGCGATCAAAGCCGTATCGCCGAAAAAGGAAACCGCTCCACTGCTGCGCAACTCCACGCGCGCCAACGTACCCAGCGCGACCGGATCGATTTCCGTTGAACCTCCGCCGCCAATATTGATTTTGGGCGCCCCAATGCCCAGCTCGCCTGGCGTGAGGAAGTTCAGATTGCCCGCGAGTTGTACATCGCTCGTGCCATCGGCCAGCACGGAACGTGCGGCAATGTTGGCACCTGCCCGAATTTGCACGGTGGATCCCGCTGCTTGGTCGGTGCGCGAAAATGAAGCCAGCGGACCGGCGCCTATAGCCAGAAGGCCCGCATTGGAAGCCAGCTCAATGACTGCACGATCTTCCGAGCCAATGCCTGATGAGTTCACCGCACCGCCCGATTCCACGTCCACAAGCGTGCGCGCAGTAAGCAGCAATTCCGGTGCCGTTAGTGAAGCACCGCTTAATAGTGTGACGTTGTCAGCGGTCGTCTGCACCACGATTTTGTTACCGCGTTGCGTTCTTTGCCCACCGATCAAGTAGGAGGCCGCACCGAGTTGTTCCAACCCGGAGGTTGCAAGCTGCACAGCGCTGCTTACGGGCGCTGCCACGTCAACAAGTTCGATGTTGTCCGCGGAGATGTCAACGCGCGAGCGTAAGCCTGCCGCCGAGTTACCGGCCACAACCTGCGCACCAAGATTGAGCCCGGCATTGGGTAACAGCTGCAAAAGCCCGGCGTCGGCCGGCAGCAGCGGTGGCACCAGGTCTTGTTCGCTCGCCTGCGCAGTAAAAAATGACGACGCCCTAGTGATGCGGTATTCCGCTCGCTGGGAAAACTCCGCCAGGGTTTCGGCCCTGAAGACCTGCCCAACGGTTCCCGGCCCGACCCCCTGGCCAAGTTGAGTGAGCTGGCCGCGCACCTGAGCGGCGCCGTCTGCGGTGGAACCAAGTGAAGTGCCACCAAAAATAACGGTTGAATCGTTATCCGGCGTCAATAAATACGCGCCAGGCAACACTGCCATGCGCGCAGGCGCGACGGCGTAGGTGCCTGACGCAAGGCCGGACGTACCGCCATCGAGTATCGTGATTTGCTGATTCGCGGGGGTCAACCGGTCACCGAATACGGAATTAAATCGCTCTGTATCGGTCGCGTCGAATGGCGCTATCACGCCCGTTTCAGTGGGCAGCAACGCGAATGCACCAGCTTCGTTAAATGGGCTGAGCAAATCTGTGCGCCCGCCTGGCCCGGGGACGAATTCCGTGGCGAGCAAATCGCCTCCGCCACGCAAATCGATGCGAGCGCCCGCGCGCAGATCGACCAGCCCCTCGGCCTGTCCCATCCCGTCAACACCATCGGCGACCAGACGGATCCGCTTTTCGGGCGGTAGTAACAAAAATTGCTCCGTGGGATCATCGCGTGCGTCGTCGATAGCAAACGCTTGTTCATCACTGGACAACACCAGTGTGAAGCCATTGGTCAGATCAGGGAAAAACCCCAGTACCGGATCCGTTTGGAAATTCAAACTCCATTCGCCGAGCAGCGTCTCACCAAATACGATTTCGTTGCCCACGGCGGACACCGAGGTCAGACTTCCGGCGCCCAAGGTCAAACTCTTGTCCGCATCGAAGTCGATACTGCCCAATGGAACGAAAACGTTACCGAACTGGTTGATGTACTCTGCATCGACATCCAATCGGCCGGCGGCGGCGAGCGGAATGTTTTGGTTGTCTCCCAGATTACGCTGAAGCACTGGCGCAAATCGCTGCGACGCTTGCGCATTGAGCGCGACCCCTGGCAGCCCGCCAGCCACCAATACATTGGCGGAAGTTGGCCCGAGAAAAGATACCGTGCCGTCAACAGCGGCGTTCGCTACTTTAAAATTCGTTAGCGTCGGCACGAAGATGCGTTGGGCGCGAAACAAGATGTCACCATCTACGTTCAGCTCTGCGAGCGGTAAACGAATGTCGTTATTGTCCTGCGCGGGAAGGTAACCGCCGAGGCGGATATCGCTGGCACTGTTGAACAGTACCGCGCCGATATTGTCGGTCGCGAGATGTCCGACGAAATCAAGATAGCCACCGTCGAATGCGACCACGCCATTACCGGGCGTGGAAGCGAAACTGCCGCGTTCGCCGCTGGTGCGAAACGACTGCCCCAGACGCAAATAGTCTGCCTGCAACAATACACTGCCGCCGGTGGAGCTGATGATGGGCGCGTTTATTTCGAGCACCCGACCGGCATTGAAGGAAAAGTCGCCAACAAGCTGCACCATGGTTGCCGGATCCGCCGTGATTTCACTGGCGCGGGGTACATTAAGCGACAGCGATTCGAACCCTCCTGCAAGGTACTCGGCGGTTGAGAAATTTCCGACCTGGAACAGGGCATCGTTCAGCACCGGTCCAAAACTTCCCAAGGCGCCGGGAAAGATCGCGTTGGGATCAATTTCGATCCGTGAGTTGGGTGAGGCCGGAAAATTCGCCGCCGAATCAGTAGGCACGGAGCGATCATCAACTTCCAGTGTTAATTTCAGCGCACCACCCGCTGCGCCCAATCCGGCGTTCGCACTACCATCGAGATCGGCAAAAAACTGAAAGCCAAAGCCTGCCGTGATCTCTATTGTTCCAGCATCTGCCGCCACCTCGACTTCTTCAAACCTGGGCGCGAGCGAATCAGCCACGGCAAGCTCGACCAGCCCCTCGCGACCAGATACATCGAACTCAGAACCAGGGAAAACAAATACGTAGCCACCGCTACTGCCGCTATCGTTCCCGGTGTCCAGAGTTATTGCGCCCGCGTTAAAGACGTAAGCCGTCTCCCTGCCCAGCTCATCGACCGGACCCCGTACAACTTCTGCCGATGCGTCTAATCTAGCGTTCGGAAGTACCCATATCCCGCGCGAACTTTCATAGGCAACGGTGTCGCCGAGATTTTGCCCCCGCGGGCCACGCGCAAGCTCAATCGCGATTGCCCCTCCCGGGGTCTCTAACTCGCCATCGATAACTATCGAACCATTTGAGGAGAGCGTAATAGCGCCCCCGATATCAGTAGCAAGCCGTGATCCTTCTTCCATGACAAGCACGGCTGGCGGCGTATTAACAGCCGCAAGATCCGCACTCGGATTGAGTCGACCGGTGAGCGTTATCGACGTGGGTCGCCGCATTAACGGGTCGCTCACAAACGATGTCGCGGTAACAGCCGACAACTCCACGCCGGTTTCCAGCGCGGCCGCTCCGCCGAACGCGGCTCCGCCCCCACTGGCTATGGCGGCAGCATCGAAGCCGAAGTATTCGGGCTGCAACTCGAAGTCGAACCCATTCTTGATGACTAGCGGACGCGCTTCGCTCGTGAGGCTGATATCAGTGAACCCCATGGAATTCAGATAGTCCGCTCCCAAGACCAATCGCTGATCGGCCACCGGCCCAGTATCAACAACTTCAAGGCCAACAATTGGAGCAAGCTCGATCGCGTTAGTCGAGATACTGAGTGAGGAACTTGGCCGTTCAGCAAAGTTTTCTACGTCACCAGGGAAAACGAAGCCGCGAATCGAGCCCGCAAGGGTTAAGCGAACAGGATCATCTTTAGTTGCTGGGGTATCACCGCCCTCGCGCCGGTTCAAAGCGAGGTCTCCGCCGTCGCCCGGCACGAAACTGCCGTCAGTGAGAATTTGAATGCCGCCGCTCACATCGAGCAAGCTCCCGGATTGCAAGACCAGCGCGTTATCCTTGGAAACCGCCAGGGTTATCGCCCCCCCGTTGATCGCCTTAACGGACCGCGGGCCGTCGATGGCAATTTCAGAAATCTCGCTGACGAAACCTCCCTGAACTTCAATGGAGGCGCCGTCTTCGATCGTCAAATCGCCGCCAATCGTTGACTTCAACACAATCTCTGCGCCACGCGCGCGAAGTTGTCCCGCAATATTGATGCCCCCCGCACCAAGCGTTTCAACATCCAATGCGGCTTGGTAACCGAGATCAATGTCATCACTGACAAGAAACGAATCAGCGATGATGTCTATTCGATTAACCCCATCGATCTGCAGACTATTCGGGCCGCCAGCATCGCCAATCTCGTCATTGCGCAACTCAATGTTTCCGCGACCAAGCAGCAGCCTGAGCGACCCGGCCAGAGGCACCTCATCAAACGCGCGGCCCGGAAACTCGCCGCTTTCGCTGACCCGCGTACCTAACGTCGAAGCAAGCTCGCGCTGGTAGATCCCCCGGGTCTGACGGCCGAAAACGCTGCCCGCTAGCTCACCGCGCACCGGCAGATTGCCGGCATTGGCCGTGTTCAAGAAACGGTTGACCGATTGAATAGTGACGCTGCCTGCGTCACGTCCTTCCGTATAGGCGGGAATGCTTGAGTTGGCAAAAACCGGTGACGCAAAACTTTGTACGAATCCCCATTTTGGATCGGTGACCTCAAAGCCATTCAATACTGCGTCCACGCGCGTGTTCGGGCCAATGTCCGAGAGGTCTCTGATGACGCCACCCACGAGTACCTTGGTCGTCGCACCCTGTGCCTCGGTATAGAACACTGAGCCACCTGATACATCGATGATCGCGCCCGGCGCGAAATTGAATAAATCTCCGACCAAGAGATCGACAGTGCCACCCAGGGTGCTTCGCTCCTCGATGGTTCGCCCCAGCGCCGCGATCGCGCCACTGATGTTGGCAACCGACAACGTTTGACGGATGTCCACGGTGATGGTTGAGCCAAAAAGCGGACCGTCACGATTGATGGGTGAACCCGCAAGCTCATTGCCTCGCAGTTGCACTGACTGGATATTTCGATTGCCGTCGACAACAACGTCTTCCAAACCTGACACATCGATAATGGCGCCCGATTCCAGCGTAATGCTGCCTTGTGTGCCGCCCAAAACACCCGAATTGGCGGGCAGCGGTGTGTTGCCGATTTCTGGCGTATCCGTCGCAATCATCTGCACGGCTCCCGCTTTGGCCGTGATGCGAGCGCCGGATTGCATGGTGATGTTCTCGCCGCGAACCTCTACGCGAGCACGATTAAACGTTTGACCGTCGACGGCTTCGCCATCACCGTCGTCAACCAGAATTTCGGTGACGCTGCCACTGGAAAAAACGACCTCGCCCGCATCTTCCGCCAGCGATTCCTGCGTCACTGCATTGCGCAAATCGATCTCGCTGGGGCTCAGCTGTGGCAGGCTCACCTTGGAGCGAGCTTGCAAACGAATGGAACCGTTGGCGTTCACGGCATTGGTAGCCCGTAAGAGCCCGGCTTGATTCACGACCATGCCGGCCAGCGTGATATTGCCGTTGCCGGCCACTATCTCGCCAACATTTCGCACCAAGCAATCCCCAGCGCCGCCGAGTGTGTCGAGTTCAACGGCCAAACCACGCGAGATGTCTCGATTGTCGAAAAAGTAGACCGCATCGCTGCCCGCAACCAGCAGCGCCTGCCCGTGAGGCCCGGAGACTCGGATGACACCGTTGTTCACCACGTTCGAGCCAACCAGAATGACACGGCCGTTGTCCCCAGCCTCGATCACCGCTCCGGCCTCGACAGTCACGTTTGCGGGTAAGCCCAGTCGCTGAACCTCTTCGGGAGTCGCGTTGGTTGGATCGAAAAGCGCCAGGTTTGCATCAACGAGATCCGGTTGCAGGTTGCCGTCGACGTTGGCGGGTGAAGCGGTGGTTTCCACCTCCTGCCGAGAAAGATCACCCAAACCGGTATTTCGAAATCGTTCAAAATCGTTATCGATAAGAAGTTGATTCAAATCGAGGGTCGATGCGAGCAGCGTTTGAACATTGACCGAAGCGCCTTGCTTAAACACCACCCCATTTCGATTAATGATGTAGACCTGACCGTTAGCCAGCAGTTGGCCCGCAATCTGTGAAGCACTGGCCGCTGGGTCCACAACGCGATTCAGCGCTATGGAGGTATTTCGGGGTTGTTGAAATTCAACGGTATTCCCAGCATTGATATCAAACGAGCGCCAGTTGAACACCTGGCGATCGAGGTCTTGCACCACCGTCATTCGATTGCCGTCGATGGTGGGTTGTACCTGCAGAACAACGGGTTGATTGTTGGCATCGAGCAGCACATTGCCCATGGCATCCACCGCGTTGCGCGTGGCACTAGTAAAAGGCGTGTTTTCCACCGGATTGGGCGAGGCTGGATTGCAGACAAAGCACGTTGGCACGGGAAACCCAGTGGGCACATTGAGACTGGGCGTGAGTTGCGCACCGTTCACCGGGTGCACCTGCCCTGGAATAACGACCGCGTGCGCACTACTTACGGAAAAAAGGCCGAGACTAAGAAAGCTGAGGAGCCAGGCTCGCAGAACTTTCACTTTTCGTCCCTCCCTAAAAGTCATAGCTGAATGAGTAATGCAACCGTCCTTCACCAACCCGGACATTCTGATTCTCGACCAACGGGATAGCCCAGAGAATTTCCGAACTCACGCCATATCCGAATGTCCGCAGACCCCAACCGACGCTCGC
>JBCCEV010000138.1:0-11738 GCA_039030125.1 Pseudomonadota bacterium
ATCATCTGTTGCTTGAGACGCTAGCCGTCCCGCCGATCGATTTGATTGAATCGAACGGTCTTGCTCGAATCCGAAGTGCTGAACAGCTTCACTGGGATGGAAACCAGACCGAACGCAATGGTCGCTGACGAAATAGCTCGAATAGCCATGAAAGTGATCTTATAACGCACTGTGCGCCATGCCAAAAGATGAACGACAAGAAACCTATCGACAAAAGCGCTCTGCAGGACGCACGCCAGAGCCTTTTGGTGGATCGACTACTACTGCTAGTGCTCTCGCCTCCGTAGTACAACAACATGGAGCGCGGCGCATGCATTACGACTTGCGTCTCGAGTTCGATGGGGTTTTAAAGTCCTGGGCGGTCCCGAAAGGGCCGTCGCCAAATCCTAGCCACAAACGACTGGCTGTGCGAACCGAAGAAAGGTAACTTGCGGAGCGATACCTTATGAGGAGGTGGCTCATGGAGTCCAGTAAATCATCGAAACCTTCTACTATCGTTCTAAAGCTGGATCGTGGCATGGGCCGTCGCGCGTTAGTGACAGCCATAGTCGCCTTGGGGATCTTCGTTCCGGTGTGGCTCATTGCGAGCTCGATTTCCTTACCTAACTCTTTTACGCCTGGCACAGTCGCCGATGCGAATGAAGTAAATGCCAATTTCCAGGCCGTCGAAACGGCGGTCAACGATAATTTCGAGCGGCTAAGGGTGCCGGGTGACTACGCGGTCTGTACTGCGTGAGAGAGTGCGCCCTCGCTTCCTCTTGATGATGAAACCACCAGCGTTAGCTGCATGACAGGCGAATTGTTGGTGAGCTGCGGTTGCAGAGGAAATCACAGGAATTGCGACGGCGCCTGGGCCATGGCTGTACCGTCGCAACAGAGTTGTCATGCACAAAACGGAATCGACACCAGAACGGTTGTAGCACGTGCTTTGTGCTGCACTCTTGATGGAACGCCGCCACCATGAACGATCAGATCGAAATTCATTTGTCGTCCGCAACAGTTCGTCGGGGAGTGCGCCTGGCCGCCATTGGCTTAGTGCTCTCAGTTCCGATCTGGCTGCTAGCTAGCAGCTTTAGCACCCCGCATCAGTTTACGAATGGAACCGATGCCAACGCGGACGAAGTCAATGAGAATTTTTCAACCGTTGCGGAAGCGGTCAATGACAATTGGCAACGATTTATCCGTCCGCTGGATTTTGCAAATTGCCAGAATGTTTCAAGTCCACCTTCGGGTATCGCAGACGACGCGCTAACCTTTTTGGAGTGCCCAGCCGACGCTTTACTATTGGCGTGTACCTGCATGAGCGACGACACCAACTGTGATGGGTCGTTTACCGAAAGCGTCGCGCCAGGTGTGCTCAGATGCACTGCGCAAAGCGGCGACAATGGCGTGCCCGTCACCGCGCGGGCCATGTGTTGCACCTTCGAGGAGGAGCAATTCCCGCTACTGTAACCGGGTGTGTGGAATAAGGGGAAAGAAAGATGTGGGGTGAGAACTGGAACGAGATGATTTGGACCGGCGCGCTGTTAAGCGAATCGGTTCCGCTCGACCCGTGGGCAATTGCCGTGCTTGCGCTGGTCGTCGCCGGTTCGGCAGTTTGGCTGGTGCACCTTCGCAAACACAAGGGTTAGCGCTTAACGCACAATGGATCCGTTCGCTCGGCCGACGCGGTCGGGCGTATTCTTCACCAGCATGATCATCAGCGTTGCAACCATCTTGAACGCGTCTAGACGTGTTTCCCAGCGGACCACCAAGACAATGATTCGGCCATTTCTTTGGGCGGTTTTTCAACCGTCGTTGCCATCGTATCGTTCCATTTGTTGTAGAACGACATCATCGCGATGACGCCAACAATCTCGGCAATGCCCTCATCGTCGTAGTATTTCCGCAGCTCCGCGAAATCTACATCAGTAACCGCGTTCGGATTTTGTTAGCGCCCGCTAAAGGACCCCGTGGCTGGACTTGAGAAAGGCAAACTCCTCCTTGATCTCGAAGGTCACAAGCTTCGCGGACGTTGGACCCTGGTCAAGACCAACTCGCAACCGACGGCAAGCCTTAAGCTCGTCAGGCTCAAACAACACGTATTGATTTTTGGCGAATTCGTAGCCTTTGAAGATCTCTTCTTGGGGAACGACTTCGCCGGACTTGGCGGATATCATCTGTTGCTTGAGTCGCGAACCGTCTCGTCGATCGATTTGATTGAACCGAACGGTCTTGCTTGAATCGGAGGCACTGAAAAGTTTGACCGGAATGGAAACCAAACCAAACGATATCGTCGCCGAAGAAATAGCTCGAATAGCCACGAAGGTGCTCTTATAACGCACGATGTGCAATGCCAAAAGACGATCAACTTCAAACCTACCGAGAAAAGCGTTCTGCGGGTCACACGCCCGAGCCTTTCGGCGGTTCGACCACTACCGCTAGTGCTCTCGCCTTCGTAGTACAAAAACATGGGGCGCGGCGCATGCATTACGACTTGCGTCTCGAGTTCGATGGGCTTTTAAAGTCCTGGGCGGTCCCGAAAGGGCCGTCACCAAATCCTAGCCACAAACGACTGGCTGTGCGAACGGAGGATCATCCGCTCGAATACCTGGATTTTGAAGACGTGATCCCCGACGGTAACTACGGTGCAGGCGCCATGATCGTTTGGGATCGAGGCTTGTGGCGTCCACTAAAAGACCCACTTGAAGGTCTTGAGAAAGGCAAGCTGCTGTTCGAGTTGCAAGGGCACAAACTGCGTGGCCGCTGGACGCTGGTCAGGACCAAGCGCAGCGACAACGAATGGTTGTTAATCAAGGAGCAAGACCCACTCGCAACCGACGGCGCGACCGAGGATTACCCTACCGATTCCGTGATCTCAGGGCTGACCGTTGAGGCATTGAAATCCGGCGAGAATAAAAAAGAGCAAATCCTCCAACTTATAGAGCAAGCCAACGTACCGCGACGACGCAAGACCAGAGCTACGCCAAAACCAATGCTCGCCAAAACCTCACCGCCATTTTCAGATCCTAGTTGGTGTTTCGAAATTAAATACGACGGTTACCGCATCATTGCAGAGAAAGAAGCGGGGCGCGTAACCCTCTTTTCGCGTAACGGTAACGATCTCACCGCAACGTTCCCAGAAATCGCGAGTGCGGTCGCCACCTTGCCCTACGAACGATTCATTGTTGACGGCGAAGCGGTGGTACACGATCAAGCAGGGCTGCCGAGCTTTGGCGCCTTACAAAAGCGCGGCCTGCTCACCCGTACCTTGGACGTAGACCGCGCGCGCAAGGAACGCCCAGCCACTTATTACTTGTTCGACTGCCTCGCGTTTGATGACTACGACCTAAGAGCTGCGCCGTTACATCGGCGTAAAGCGGCACTCGAAATGCTGCTCCCGAGCGTTGGAACACTGCGTTATTCAGAGCACCTTGATAAAAACGGCGTGCAGATGTTCGAACGCTGCATCGAGATGGGTTTGGAGGGGATCGTTGCGAAGCGCTGCAATTCGGCCTACGTAGGGAGACGTTCTGATGACTGGCTCAAAATCGTCGGCGAACGCCGCGACGAATTCGCGGTGCTCGGCTTTACTCGATTACGCAAGAACGCATCGGCTTTGGGAGCACTGTTACTTGGCCAACACGATGGGCACGCGTTTCAATTCGTGGGGCGCGTTGGATCGGGTTTTAGCGATGAGGAACGACGAGTTCTTTTTGCCGACCTAAACGCTGCACGGAATGCTGAACCGCCGCCCCTCGCGCCGCACGACCCGAGCTTTGTATGGAAGAACTGCGACCTGGTGATTGAAGCGAAATTCAAGGAACGAACCGCCGATGGTTTGTTAAGGGCCCCTGTTTATCTCGGCTTGAGAGATGACAAACCGCCAGAGGAATGCACACTGCCCGGCTCGCTCCCGGAACCAGACGTTGTGCATGAAAAGCCCGAACGGCGCGTGCAGTTCACCAACCGGGACAAAGTGTTCTGGCCGGAAGATGGTTTCAAAAAATCTGATCTAATTGGTTACTACGAAAAGATCGGCGACTGGATCCTCCCATACTTAGCCGATCGACCCCTCGTATTGGATCGATATCCGGATGGCATCGAAGGTAAATCTTTCTATCAGAAAGATGCGCCGGGACACGTCCCCGACTGGGTCCGGATTGAGACGCTATGGAGTGAGGGCACGGGCCGGGAAATCCGCTACTTCGTCATTGAGGATCTTGAGAGCTTGTTGTACGTCGCGAATTCCGCTGCGATCCCACTGCACGTGTGGGCGAGCAGGATCGGCAATCTGCAGCGTCCGGATTGGTGTGTGCTCGATCTCGATCCTAAGGGCGCGCCTTTCGCGGATGTGATCACCATCGCGCGTGCACTACATAAACTGTGCGAGGCGATAGCGGTTCCGAATTTCGTTAAAACCAGTGGTTCAACCGGCTTGCACGTCATGATCCCAATGTCGGGCGCAGCGACCTTTGAACAAGCCCGTATTTTTGGTGAACTGCTGGCCAGGGTGATCCTCATGCAGCACCAGGAAATCGCCACTATTGAGCGCATTGTTAGCGCACGCCAGGGCCGGGTCTACATTGACACTCTGCAGAACGGCCACGGCCGTTTGATCGTGGCGCCGTTCAGCGTCCGCCCGCTCCCATGCGCCCCCGTTTCGATGCCGTTGACTTGGAACCAAGTGACGAAACGGCTGGATATGACGAGTTATACGATCAAAACGGCACGGAGCAGGATGGTGAAACTTAAATCCGATCCGCTGCGAGCGATCCTTTCTCAAGCGATCGACCTCAGCACCGCGCTACAGCGATTACAAAATTTTGTAAATCCCGAGGGGCACGAGTAGGCGGCTATTAATGTGAATTGCGAGGCACTTCGCGGCTATTGTCGTTTTTCACCGCTAAGATCCCGGCCAAATTGAGGGTGGGGATACGATCGATGACAATGGGGAAACAATCAACGCTATCGCTTTTGGTCGCCGTGCTGGCGATGTACGTGCAAACCGCCTATCCCCAGGGCCCTTTCAATAGTGGTGGCAAGCTCACGTTTTACGGGGGTGGGTTGTCAGGCACTGCCTGTGGTTATGACAGCGTACCCACCGCAAGCGCGCCATTTGGTTTAGTAACCGCTGCCGGCGCTCACCCGTCGCTCTGCGGTCAGTTCATTGAAATCGATACCGCCAACGCTTGTGGCGGCGGGACTGCTAGTGCCTGCATAAGCGATGGTCTGTTGAACCGTGGCAAGGTGATCGTCATGGTCACCGATTCGTGCGCCGAATGCGTCACTGGTCATTTCGATTTAACAACCGCGGCTTTCCAGGCGTTGCTCAACAATCCTGGCGACGCGGGGACTGTCGGTGTCATCGACGACGTGGACTGGCGTTTCATCCACGGCCAGTACTTGGGAAACATTCGCCTGCAAAGTCGCTCTGGGACCAGCCAATTTTGGTATGCGCTGAATGTGTTCGATCACAACGAAACAATCACTCAAGTCGAAATTAAAAGCTCCGGCTCTACCACATGGGTCGCCTATCAGCAGCAGCCGGGCGGTAATTTTTGGGTGATCCCAGGTGGAACGCCACTGCCCCTCGTATCGCCATTATCGGTCAGACTCACTGGTTCAAACGGTGAGGTGTTAACCAGCGACAACGTCATCACCAACTTCAATGGCAATACCCAATTCGACTTCGGATCGAATTTCACGCCGCCACCGCCGATGGCGAATGCTCAACCGGCGAAAACTATCCCGGTATTAGGGTGGGTAGCCGTTTTGGTACTTGCATTAGCGTTAGGTGGATCGGCGCTTCGGAAACTCTTTTAATTGCTTAGTGAACCTGCTCAAAAAGTGTGGCGTTAGCCATCCCCCCTGATTCGCACATGGTCTGGATTCCGTAGCGACATTTGCGACTTTCCATGGCGCGCAGTAGGTTCGCCGTGAGCCGCCCGCCGGACGCCCCAACTGGATGGCCGAGGGCGATCGCGCCGCCGAAGACATTGATCTGATCGAGTTCAACATCGAACTCTTTCGACCAGCCAAGAACGACTGGCGCGAACGCCTCGTTAACTTCAAAGGCACCAATGTCACCAACAGACAAACCGACTTTATTAAGCAGCTTGGTGGTGGCCGGGATGATCCCCATCAACATCAAGATCGGATCGTCGCCTGCGACCGTGGAGCGCATGATCGAGGCCCGCGGCTTTAGATTCAAACGCGACACCATGTGCTCGCTGGCCAACAACACCGCGCTCGCGCCGTCGGTCACCTGGCTGGAACTCGCTGCGGTGACCGACCAGTTAATTTCCGGGTAACGCTCGGTCATTTCAGGGCTCTCGAACGCCGCTTTCAAGCTGGAGAGCTTCGCCAGCGTAGAGTTAGCCCGGATCCCCTCGTCTGCTGTGACCGTGATGGAGTGGCCTTCTAGATCGGTGGTCTCAATCGGGACGATGTCCCTACTGACTCCCTCGTCCGCGGCGGCCAATTGGTGCGAGCGGAGCGAAAATTCGTCCATTTCCTCACGCGATACACCCCAGCGCGCCGCTATGAGTTCCGCCGATATGCCCTGGCGAATAAAACCTTCGGGGTAGCGCGCCTTAAGCATCGGTCCTTCGTTATCCTTGCCCATGCGATTAACCCGCATCGGCACAACACCCATCATTTCCACGCCGCCAGCAATTGCTAAATCGTAATTTCCGGCGGCGATACTGGCGGCGGCGAAATCCAACGCCTGTTGCGAGGAGCCGCATTTGCGATCAAGCGTGACGCCGGGCACCGATTCCGGGAGCCCGGCCGCCAAAGCGGCGTGGCGGCCAATGTTTGCGGCCTGTTCTGCAACCTGGATGACACAACCGGTTACCACATCATCAAGCAAGGCAGGGTCAATATCATTGCGTTTAACTAATGCTTTTAGAACGGTTGCATAGAGGTCAACCGGATGAACGCGATGCAGGGCACCGTCCTCGCGCGCACGGGCAAAAGGCGAGCGCACAGCATCAATGATGTAGGCGCGCGATGTCATTAACGTCGCAAACTCAGAGAAAAGTCTTCGGTGACGACTTCCAGCACCGGGGATTTCACATGCCCCATCAACTTTCGCACGTAGTCAAGCTCCGGCGATGACAACAAAGGGTAATCCCGACGTACCGGCCCCGCTTCCTTCATCGCGTCCAAACCGGTGCCGGCCACCAAGGCTTCGAGAATCAAATCGTCGTCGTTATCGACTCCGAATCGTTTACGCAGCTCTTCGATTGATGGTTGCTCTGGCGGATTCGCCAAAATTTCTTTAGCGCGCGGCGCCGACATAATTTGATCGAGAACATTAGGTTCGATCTCCGCCACGGTTTCACCATAGTACTTAGCCGCGTATTGGATCACCTCATCGGGGATCACCGAATAGCGCTTCCCGGTCACAATATTCAGCACCGCCTGGATCCCGACCAACTGACTAAAGGGTGTCGCCATTCCCGGATAACCCAGTTCGCGACGCACGACTGCCGTTTCGCGGAAAACATCTTCCAATCGATCGAGCATATCGTGTTCGGCAAGTTGCGCGCGCAAGGTCCCGACCATCCCACCGGGGATCTGGTGCTGAATGGCCAAGACGTTGTAGTCCGCATACTGATTGACCAAAAATCCAGCCGCTTTACCAACCTTCTCAAAGTGTTCCGCGACCGGCTCGAAGCACGTGTGATCGAGATTATGGGTATGTCCCAGCATCTCGATGTTGGCAACTGTGTTCTCCGTCGAAGGCACGGCCGGTCCGTTCGCGAGCGGTCTTGAGGAGGTGTGCAAAATGCTTACCCCAAACTCAATCGCATCCAAATAGGCCTTATCGGACTGGCCAAGCAGGTTATTAGAGTGAAATTCGATGGGCTTGCCGTTGGCGTTCGCGATCAGCGCCGGCACTAGAGTCTTGAGACGCTCCCGCTCCAGCGTGCCCCCGGTGTCGTACAGCAATAGGGTGTCGATGTCGTCCGATGCCGATAGCTCTGCCGCGCGGGCGCCGTAATATTCATCGGTATGCACCGGGCTGGTGGTAAACATGATCGAGCCCGCAACCTCAGATCCGAATTCCTTGGCGACCTTGGCCAGACGCAGCGTCTTGTCGGTATTGAACAAGACGTCATAAATCCAAAAGCTCCTGCAACCATGGACATTAAGCTGCCGCATCCAGGCGTCCATCAGTGCATCGGGGGTAACGCCAAAAGTTACCGCCGCGTTACTGCGCATGCCCGCGCGCAGGGGCGTATTCGGCATCGCACCGCGCATCATGTCCAAGCCTTCCCAGGGGTTCTCGTGACAGTTTTTTATGAGCACTTCAAAAAAAGATGACCCGGTGCAATCGATCACGCGAAATCCTGTCTTATCGAGGATCGGTGCCACCGGTAACGCCATCCCGGCTTGCATACGCATGCCCCATAGGCTTTGTTGTCCGTCTCGGATCGTTTCATCTAAAAACTCGATATGTGCCATGACACCTACCCTATGCAGTTGCTTGCTTGAAGGCGTCCAAACCGACGTTTTCAAGCCATTTTGTGGTGAATGTGTTGTCACTGAACGCATTGCTGTCAGCAATGAAACGGTGCAGCGCGATGTTGTTATTTAAACCGGTGAGTTCGAACCCGGCGAGCGCCGCCGCTAAGTTGCTGACCGCATGAGCGCGATCTTCTCCATTGACGATCAATTTGCCGATCATCGAATCGTAGTAAGGCGGGATCAAATAACCGTCATAGCAATGACTATCAAGGCGAATGAACTCGCCCGCTGGTGGCGCCCAACGCTCGATGCGGCCCGGCGATGGCACGAAGTCGCGTGCGGGATCTTCGGCGTTGATCCGGCATTCGATCGCGTGCCCGCTGGCCGCGATATCAGCCTGATTGAACGACAAACCTTCACCGGCCGCGATGCGAAATTGCTCTTGGACCAGATCGATCCCAGTCACGACTTCGGTGACCGGGTGCTCGACTTGAATTCGCGCATTCACTTCAATGAAGTAGAAATCTCGCGCGTCAATATCGTAGATAAATTCAACGGTCCCCGCGTTCTTGTAATGCATGCCGCTCGCCAAACTGACGGCCGCGGCTTGCATGGCATCACGCACGTGCTGGGGCACCAAAATCGCGGGCGCTTCTTCAATGAGCTTTTGGTAACGACGCTGGATCGAGCAATCACGATCCAGACAATGCACAACCTCACCTTCTCCATTGCCTAAGATTTGCACCTCAACGTGACGGGCATTCTCGACATAACGCTCGATGTAGAGCGTGCCGTCGCCGAACGCCTGACGAGCCTCCGCCGTGGCGCTATCGAACATGGACTCGATGTCGACAGCACTGCGGGCAACGAACATCCCCTTACCACCGCCGCCGGCCGAGGCCTTCATGACCACCGGATAACCAACTTGCTCGGCTGCCGCGAGCGCGGTTTTCACGTCGGCCACTTGATCGGTGCCGGGTACCAGCGGCACCCCATTTTGCTTGGCCAAGGCGCGAGCTTGAAGCTTGTCGCCGAGCGCGTCGATGGTGTCGGCACGGGGCCCCACGAAATGCAATCCATGCTCATCGCAAAGCCGCGGCAGCTCGGACTTTTCGGAAAGAAACCCGTAACCGGGGTGGATAGCGTCACAGCCGGCCGCGATGGCCGCGTGCATCACCAGTTCTACGCGTAAATAGCTCTGGGTGGCCGGGCCCGGACCCAGATTGAGCACGCGATCAGCCAAGCGCGCTGGTTCGCTATCCATATCAACGCTGGATGCAATCAACACGGTTTCGATGTTCAGCGCTTTCGCGGCACGGATCACTCGCAGCGCAATCTCACCGCGGTTCGCTACCAGAACGCGTTTAATGGCCATTGGTTTTGATGCGAGTTAAGCGTCGAGTTCGATTAGAAACAATGCCTGATCATTTTCGACCAAGCCCGCATCGTCAGCGCAAATTTCTCGAATCGTACCGGCAACCTCAGACTTCACGGCCGTGAATAGCTTCATCACTTCAATTAAACAAAGCTCCGCGCCGATTTCGACTCGATCCCCAACCTCCACGTAGGGCGGCGCTCCTGGTTTTGGTGCGCGGTAGAAGGTGCCAAGGTTTGGTGCTTTAACTAAAGCGTGCCCATCGGGTACCGAGACCACCGCCGCTGCAGGCTCAACCGCCGAGGCAGTCGCCGCAGATGTAGCTGCCGGGACATCCGCGGGCCGGGCGAGCCCCGCTGTCGATGTTTCGCTAATGACATTTCGCGCGTTCGGATCATTCGACAAAAACAGCTCGAACTGTGCGGTCTTGAGCTTCATCTCAGACCAATCCGAGGATTCAAATAACTCGATCAGGGTTTCAATATCTTTTAGTACGGATTCGGACATGGCGCTCACGCGTCCCTTTCATTAACACGGTGGATAGCGGTCAAAGCCGCCATCAGAGGTTCATCGCAAATAATCGTCTCGACGCCCGCCGCAACAGCGGCGCTCGCGCCTTGTTCTGAATTTAGCAGCGCCCCACGGGCGGCAGTATGACCAGCCAGCAGAGCACTCACGTTACCAAGATCGTCATCGAGAGCCTGCTCATCGAGATTTAGGCAAGCGATCTCGGCGGCCTCGCTCGGTTTGAGTATTCTCACCGGGGATCGCTCGTAGGCCCAACCCGCAAGACGCTGCAGGCTGGGATCATCCTCGATCGACGGTGCACTCACGTCCGCGCGGCCAGCCAACACCGCCCCCCGATTTGCATCGACCGTCACCACTTGGCCGACCAGCGGCAACACTTGATTCTCGCCGCAATTTACGATGGTCGGTACATTCAATGCTCTGCCCACCACCGCGGCGTGGGAAGTAGTCCCGCCACGCTCGGTGATCACGGCGTCAGCCGCGGCCATACCATGCACGTCTTCCGGACTCGTTGCAGCACACGCAAGCACCACCTTCTCGCCATTCTTCGCTGCGGCTTCCGCCTCGTCGGCATTACGCACGACACGCCCGATCCCCACACCGGCGCAGGCCGCCGTTCCAGTGGCCAAAGACTCGGCGCTCGCAAACGCGGCGTCGGTTACACGCGGCACCAGCACGCTTTCGATTTGCTTTGGACTCACTCGAAGTAAGGCTTGCGGTTCGTCAATAAGGCCTTCGTCCACCATCTGCACGGCGCATTCCACGGCCGCTCTTGCTGAACGTTTTGCGGTGCGTGCCTGCAGCAGGAAAAGCTGACCGGCTTGCAAGGTGAATTCGATATCCTGAACGTCCTTACCCTGCTGCTCTAACGCGTGGGCGCACCGTATGAGTTGCGCATGCACCTCGGGCGCTTGGCTCGCGAGCGTTGACAGCGGCTCGGGCGTAACCTCGCCGGATACAACATCCTCGCCTTGGGCGCGTGGCAAATATTCTCCAAACACTTGCTTGTCGCCAGTCAACGGGTTGCGGGTGAAAAGCACCCCGGTACCTGATCGCTCATCGAGGTTTCCAAACACCATGGCCTGGATAGTGACCGCGGTTCCCAGATCGTCGGCGATCCCTTGTTGCTTTCGATATTTCTTGGCGCGCCGCGAATTCCATGAATTAAAAACCGCATGAACCGCCGCCAACACCTGGGCCTCCGGAGCATCGGGGATTGAAGCGCCCGCGGACTTCTCGCAGGCATCTCGCCAATCGCTGACCGAGGCGCCGCTATCGAGCTTCGGCAGAGCGGTTTTTAAGACGATATCGGCGTAGGAAGCAATAAAACGCTGATGAGTATCTTTAGCAAAATCCGGATCGTCGAACTCTTTGGCTA
>JBCCEV010000139.1:0-11555 GCA_039030125.1 Pseudomonadota bacterium
CGAACCTTGAAAACAGCAAATAGCGAACAAGAGCAGCCAAAATTTCGGATCGGAGCGGTATCGAAGCTAACTGGCGTGCCGGTAGACACCCTGCGCGCTTGGGAGCGCCGCTACCAAATCACCACGCCAACGCGCTCATCGTCCTCAGCGCGTTTGTATCGCGACAGCGATGTCGAAAAACTGCGCACGATTAAACGCCTGGTCTCCGAAGGGTACGCAATCGGCACGCTGGCACCGATGAGCGCTGACGAGTTGCTAGCTCTCGCCGAAGAGCACGCAGAGGCACCGCGCGGTGCCGAGGCCCGCACAATCCGAACGCTGATCACCTATGGGGATAACGAACTTCCCATCGACCACACAGTGGCGTCGGATAACGGCGTTGAGATGCTCAAACAATATCGAAGTTGGGCGGCATTCGAAGCCGCGGCGCTGGAGTCTAATCCCGACGCAGTCGTCGTCTGCGTTGCAGGGCTGCAGCCAGAGCGGGTCAATGCGTTGTTAAGTCTGGTCGCTCGGCTGGTCGCGCGCGCTGTTGTCATCTACGGTTTCGCCGCTTCAGGCACGCTGACGAGACTTACGGAAGCCGGCGTGATGCCGCTGCGTACTCCCGTCAGCGACGAACTGTTGTTCAAAATGCTCGCGCCCGTGGCCGAGCCAGCCGCGCCAACCATTGCCCTGCCAACGTCACTACCGCCGCGACGGTTTGACGAGGAAGCCCTCACACAGCTTGCCGCGACACCTACAGTCGTGGAGTGCGAATGCCCCCTGCATCTCGTCGACATCATCCGCAACCTGAACAACTTCGAGATGTACTCGGCGGAATGTTTACATCGAGACGATAAAGATGCGGAGATCCACACCATGCTTCGCTCGGTTACTGCGAACGCCCGGGCGCACTTCGAACAAGCGCTGATCGATGTCGCCGAACACGAGGGGATCGCCCTCCCCGAGTGACACAACGATTAGTGGCGCTGGCTATGGGTCGGCGCGCAGATGATCGAATTTACCCTCGGCGATCATCTCGTCAAGTACATCGCCGATGGTGTCCAACGTATAGCCCACATCATCGCCGGTGTGAGCGCCGGACAGAAAACCCAGCCGGCCAGCGTAGTAGTAAAGCCCACGCCCCAGAACTCGTTGATGGAGCTCGGTCACAAGACCTTGGTCAGCATCTTCGGCCTCGCGTGCCGACACCACTTCATCTCTAGTGAAATGAACGTGAAATAGGGAACCCACACCAGTGACCTCACCAATGATGCGCTTTTCCTCAAGCATTTTGCGCAAGCGCGTACGGATAGTCTCACCGGTTTTGACGATGTAGTCGATCGTGTTTTCTTTCTCAAAAACTTCGAGTGTGGCGATACCGCTTGCGACGCTAGGCGGAAAAGCACTGAAAGTTCCCGATTGAAAAACATAGTCGTCAGGATGATTGTCAACTGAGACTACATCCATGACATCCTTACTACCTCCAACCGCTGCAATCGGCATGCCCCCACCAATGGCTTTAGCAAGTACGGTAAGGTCCGGATTTACCCCGTAGTATTGTTGGCCCCCGCCCTTGCCTAACCTGAAGCCTGTGATCACCTCGTCGAAAATCAAAACAATTCCATGCTTTGCAGTGATTTCCCTTATCCCATCCATAAAACTCTGTGCCGCTGGGATAGCGCCGGCAAAGCCGAGCATCGGCTCCATGATCACCAAAGCGAGATCATCAGCGTGGTCGCCAATGATCTTGCTGCAGACCTCAAGATCATTGAACGGTAGGACGATAGTGAGATCTAGCTGCTGCTGCGGTAGATGGCAGTGGTAAGGGTAAGGCTTCGGTGCAGACTGCGCGCCACGATGCGCACGCGGCGCGCTAACCGAGACCATCACGTTTTCGGCCTGCCCGTGATAAGCCCCTTCGAACTTGGCGATTTTGGCGCGTCCGGTATATTTTCGAGCGAATCGAATCGCCGCTTGCACGGCCTCGGTCCCAGTGGGAAGAAAACGGACGCTTTCCAAACTCGGCACCTGAGCGCATAACATTTCCGCGAGTTGGACTTGCTCGCGTGACACGCCAACGTTGGGAACGCCCTTAGCGAGAGCTTTCTCAATGGCCGCCATGATGTGCGGATGGCGATGACCGCAAATCAGCGGACCTGCGCCTAGCATGTAGTCAATATAGTCCTTGCCATTTACATCATAGACGCGCGAGCCTTGACCGCCATCAAGGTACAGAGGTTCTGGTTTGCGATTCTGCGAGTAGGACGCCACCCCGTCGGGCATTACGTTCAGCGCGCGGCGGTGGTCTTCGGAGTACCCGTTGGGGTTCTTGTCTTTTTGAGTGCTCATCCTCCTCCTACCCCATCAATATCTACCAGTATCATCTCGCTCGTGATCGATCATTGAGCAAGTGTCCTTATCGCATTTGCAATCCTACCTATTTGTGACTTCGCAACTCCTCCGTCGCCTCATGGTCGACCACCAGGCCCTCTGGATCGGACTCAGGCTCGCCGGAAATCACGACGCCATATTGCTCGCGCGCGCCATCAATGCTCACATAGCCATTACGAACATCGGCCAACACCCGTTCGATTTCACGCGTTTTCGGATCGCCATAACCACCACCGCCGTTAGTAACGTAGCGCGACATCGCGCCCGCGTCGGTGTACCACACCGGTTGCCTGGCAAAGTAGAAATACTCGCCCTGTGGATCTAAAGCCTTGGTTTGCGGATCAAGCACTCCCGCTATAGGTGTTGAGTTCGCGTAGGGCGTGTTGTCCACCGCCGGCAACCGCCCACGAACATTAATCGAAGGATCATCTGGATCGAATAACCAGCATGCCCCGGGCTTGCCGGTCTCACCGCCGCGCACCCCGTTTCCGGTCCCGGATTTAAACCGGATCGGAATGCTGTAATGCTCACCGCCCGTTTCCCAATAAGCGTCCTTCAGCACGCTCGCACCACCGCGGTTATAACCAGCACCGGCGGAGTCGACTACGTATTCCTTGCGCATCAACAGAACGGGCGAGTCCTGCTCCATCGCCTCTGTTGCAGGATCTAGTCCGTTGATCATGTAGGGCACGGTATAGCTATCGCCATCGTGATGATGATCGGCCCCCCAGGGCCCGTGTTCGCCACCAACCAAACCAATGTTTTGCCAGGGCGTGCCATCGGCATTCAGCCCGTGGGCGTTATGCACCGCCACGCACCCATAGTCACCGCCGAACGCTGTTTCACCGATCACCGCGCCAATCTCCCGGGCTATACCGGTTAGTAGCGCTCCGGAGATCTCCCAGTACAGCATGATCGCCCCGTCTGGCGGCAGCGCGGACATGATCGTGCCTGGCGGCACCACGATATCGAACGGTCGATAGGCGCCAGAACTGAATGGCGTGTGCCGATCGACGAGTAACTTAAATGCCGCTCCTACCGCAGTCTTCGCATCAAGGGGCCCGGCGTTAATGCAAGTGCGCGCCTGGCGTGAGGAACCACTAAGATCGACCTCGACTCGTCCACCCCGTTTGTTAATGCTTGCGCGCACCACAATCGGTTCATCGTCGCCCGCGCCATCGGCATCTATTGGCTCTTCAACCTCGTACCGCCCGTCAGGGATCTTGGTTAACGCGTCCGCCATCGTTTCGGCGGAGGCATCGCAACAGTAGCGGATGGTGCCGCGAAACGCGTCCTCACCATAGCGTTCGATACTTTCAAGCAGCAGTTGCTCGCCGAGCTTGAGCTGCTCGGTCATGGTGACAAAGTCGGGCTGCAGGATCCCTGCAAAGCGCGTGTTGTCGAATACTAACGAAAAGGTCGAACGCACCGGTTTATCGTGTTCAAACAACAAGGTCGGTCCGATCACCAGGCCGTTTTCATATACGTTTGACTTGGTGCCGCTGAAACCACCGGGGGTGACTCCACCCATATCAAGTTGGTGAGCGCGGACGTTGACAAAGGCAACCGGTCTGTCGTCATAGAAGACGGGACGTATGAAACAGACATCATTGACGTGTGTGCCAACACGATAAGGGTCGTTGCAAATCAATACATCGCCGGGTTTGATGTTATCGACACCATATTCGCCGATGGTGTTACGTACGGCATCTTCCATAGTGCCTAAAAACACCAGCAGAGAACTTGATACCGCGGGCATCGGGTAATCCATGTCGGGCGGGCCCGATACGGTGATCGCGAAGTCATACCAATCACGGATGATGGGCGAGAATGCACTGAACATGAGCCCGGTACTCATGTGGTCGACCGTGTAGCGCAGACGATTGGATAACACCATCGCCGTGAAACGATCGCAGTTATAGGTTTCTTCGAACTGGGCTTCGGTCCAATCGCGCAACCGCGCGGGCCGGGAACCGGGATCCAAATGCTCTTTATTTAGCGGGGTACTCATTCGCTTGCTCCCTCTCGTTCGGAACGGCCACCAACGCGACTGATTTCCAATTCTCCAAATCGACCCACCCTCGCCACTTGATTCTGTGTGATGTAGGTGGTTGATAAAGCTTCACGAACAATTGCCGGACCCATGATCTCATCACCGGCGCAAAGGGCCTCGCGCGCGTAGATTTGAGCAAGCTCCTCGGCGTCAGAAACGTAGCGCAAGACGCTGGTGCCGACAGAACGCAATGGCTCTCCGGAGCGTGTGGGTAGCGGTGTGTAGGTGACTTTGTCGGTCCGCACCATTGCGCTGAGTCGGTAGGTCACGCCCTGGACTGGGATCGCATCGAATCGGTTGCCATTGCGAGCCGCGTAAGCATCGTGAAAGTTCTCAACCATTTGTCGGACAGTCTCAGCAGTAATCGGTCCGGATGGTACTGGCACAAAAGGCGTTTCCCAGGTTTGTCCCACGAGCTGTCCATCAAACGTGCGAACCAAGTCCACATCTTGGTTTTCGCCAAGACGCGCGCGCAGCTTTTCCTCCATCGTCGCGAAGATATCGGCCAGTTCCTCCGCGGTTTCCGGCGTGATGATGGTATAGGCGCTTTGGCTGATGGCATACGCTTGATCGGCACTCAACAAACCAAGCGCCGAAAATAGCCCTGGGTGGGGGGGCACGATCACACTTTTGACGTTGATGAGATCCGCAATCGCGGGGAGCAAAAGCGGACCGGCCGCACCGAAGGCCATTAACGAATAGTCACGCGGGTCAATGCCCTGTTTGATCGCGATGTTAAAAATGCCTTCAGCGACATTGTTCAAGCCGATGTCGTAGGCGTAGCGAACTCGGTTCTCAAACGCCAAGGGGGTATCCAACTGCTCGAATGCCTGTCGGGCCAAATCAAGATCGAGTTTCATTTTGCCACCGGCAAAACCATCAGGGTCAAGTAGACCTGCGAGCAAGCAAATATCGGTCATGGTGGGTTGCTGGCCACCCCGGCCGTAACATGCCGGCCCTGGATCGGCGCCGGCACTCCCCGGACCGACGGTGATATCACCACTTGGCGAAATAGCGACTAAGGAACCGCCACCGGCGCCTATACTTGAGATATCGTTCGAAAGCGCGTTCACGATCAAATCGTGTTCAAGCTCGAAGGTCGTGTTAACAAACGGTTGACCATCGGTAACGAGCGAGATGTCACACGAGGTTCCGCCAACATCGGCGCATAGGAGATTTGGCGAATCGATGAGCCGACCAAAATGCGCACTGCCGACGGTGCCCGCTGCGGGGCCTGCAAATACGATCCTAAACGGCGCTTCCATCGCATCTTGGGCTGGAATCAGATTGGCGGTGCAATCGGCAAAATTCAGTTGACCATCGAAACCTAAATCGCGCAGCCCGCTGTCGAGTCGCTGGGTGTAGGTCTCATAAATAATCTTCATGCACACGTCGACGAGCGTCGTGGAACTTCGCGCGTACTCTTTGGCGAGCGGAGATATTTCGCTCGAAACTGAACAAGGGATATCGCCCAGCTCTTCTTGCACGAGTTCGCGCAGCCGTCGTTCATGCACATCGTTGGTGTAGGCGTTGATCAGGCAAATCGCTATGCCTTCAACGTTGCAGCGTTTCAGGACCTGCAGTTCAGCGCGCGTCTGTGCTTCATCGAGCGGTGTAAAGATCTCGCCGTTCGCCTTAATGCGCTCTAGCACACCACGTCGCAAATAGCGTGGGACCAGCGGTCTTGAGGCATCGCCGAAGCTACGCCGCCAACTGGGATCGGTGAGCGCCGCTACCGGGCGCCAACAACGACCAATATCTAAAATGTCGCGATGACCCGCTGTCGTTATAAATCCGATTTTCGGTAACGAGCGGGTAATAACCGCATTCAAGCCGTGAGTACTCGCGTGGTTGAATACCCGCGAGTTCTCAACGCCAAGCTCCTCAGCGCCCGCAATCACTGAACGATGAACCTCGTTGACATCCGTTGAGACTTTGGCGGTATTAATTGATCCATCAACCACCGAAACCACGTCGGTAAACGTGCCACCAACATCGACTGCCATCATGATGTTTACCCTCCCCTAGATGCTATCGGTGGTGAGAGAAACGTGCCCCAAGCGTGTCCATTTCTCGCGGCTTTGCGAATACAGGCATTCTTGGCATTTCACCACCACGTACCAACCCCCTTCGGAGAGGGCGGGATAACGCATTAGGGCCTCGGCGTTACATTCGATACAGCGTCCGTCGACAGGCTCGCGTTCTTGGACCGGCGCCTGCGCGGGTCGACTGAATAGAAAATTACTCATGAACTGAAGGACCGTTGGATAGTATGGGCGCTGCTATTCTCGCACAGCAGTACAGTTATCGGGGGGCGAGTGCTAAAGGGTGTTGAGTTCCACAACGAGCGGCGCAAAGCGTTCAAGCTCCGCCATAGGATCTGGTGAAAACGGCATCACGAAGACCATGTCAATGCCGATTTCCCTGAATGCCTGCATCTCGTCGAGAAAACCGTCTCGGTCAGCGGCATCCGGCATCGGGGCGGTGTAGAGCACGGTTTTCGTGATCTGATCGAACTCTCGACCCACCGCTAGACAGTGCTCATTCAGTACATCGAGTTTATGGCGGCAAGTGTCCACCCCCTCGCGGCTAAAGAAATTGCAGGCGCTGGCGTACTTGGCGACGAGCTTGAGGGTCTTCCTCTCACCCCCACCGCCGATCAAGATGGGCGGGTGAGGACGCTGAATCGATTGGGGCACGTTGCGCGTCTCGGCAAGTTGATAGTGCTTACCGCGGAAAGAACCGTTGTCATCACTCCACATCTGCAAGCAAATCTGGAGGGTTTCTTCGAGCCTTTCAAAGCGCTCCGCCAAAGGCGGAAATGGTACGCCTAAGCCATGATGTTCGCGGTCGTACCACGCAGCACCGATCCCAAGCTCCGCACGGCCGCCGGACAGAATATCGAGGGTTGTGATGATCTTTGCCAGCAAGCCCGGGTGTCGATAGGTCACGCCGCTAACCAACACGCCTAAAGGGATGGTTTCGGTCTTGGCGGCGATAAAGCCCATGGTGGTGTAGGCCTCCAGCATATCGAGTTCACCACCGCCCAAGAAATCGAGTTGAAAAAAATGATCCATTAACGACAGATGCTTCATACCGCAAGACTCGGCGGCGAGCGCGAGGTCGCCAACGGTCCTTCCTATGCTTGGGCCGCCACCGGCGAGCGTGAAATTAACAACGTGAATACCAGCGTCCATCAGTCGCTCCTATTTTTTCTTGCGGCCAATGGCGCCGGTTCGCGAGAGTTGCTCGATGTGATCGGCGGAGAAGCCCCATTTAGCGAGTACTTCCTCAGTGTCTTGGCCATAACTGGGAACACCACCTTTTACCATAGCCGGGGTGCGCTCAAAGCGCGGAGCCGGGGCAGGTTGCTTGATCCCATCAATCTCAACAAAGCTGCCGCGCGCCTGTGCGTGCGGGTGCTCGGGCGCTTCGCGAAAGCTCAAGACCGGCGCGAAACAGATATCGGTGTCGCCCATGATTGCACACCACTCATCTCGTGTTTTCTCCTTAAACTTCGAGGCGAACAAATCGCGCAACATCGGCCACGCTTGGCGATCGTTTTGTTCGGGCAAATCGTTGGCATCGAGTTCAAGCTTCTCGAGCAAAATCGAGTAGAACTTGGCTTCGACGGAGCCGATTGAAACGAATTTACCGTCTTTTGTTTCGTAGCATCGGTAATAGGGTGCGCCACCGTCGATGAAATTATCCTCGCGAGATTCAGTCCAAAAATCGACCCCCACCTGACCGAAAGTACCGAGCGCGAGATAAGCAGAACCTTCCGCCATCGAAACATCGACAACCTGTCCGTGACCCGAGTTACGTGCCTCAAACACAGCTGACAATACACCGAGCGCAAGAAACATCGCCCCACCACCCATGTCGCCAACCACATTTAATGGTGGCACCGGGCGCTCTCGAGGACCGATGGCATTGAGAACACCCGAGAGCGCAATGTAGTTAATATCATGCCCAGCAACGCTTGCGAGCGGTCCGTCTTGACCCCAGCCCGTCATGCGGGCGTAAACGATGGCTTTGTTTCGAGCCAAACAAACATCGGGCCCCAAACCCAAGCGCTCCATCACCCCCGGGCGCATGGGATCAATAAGGACATCCGCTTTATCGACCATCTTTAGAATCGTTTCGATACCGTTAGGGTTTTTCAAATCCACCGCAATTGACGGTCGGCCCCGGCGACGAACGTCCGCGCGCTCGCCGACAAACTCAAAACCAAGGCCGGCGGCAGTAGCGCGATCGACCCGGATCACTTCTGCGCCCAAATCGGCAAACAGCGAACAGCACAGGGGCGAAGGGCCTATCCCCGCAATTTCAATCACCTTAAGCCCCACTAAAGGGCCACCTTGTTGCTTCGGATCGTTGGTCATCTTTAAATCTATTTTTGAACAGCCAAACGCCATGCTATGCGGCAAACACGGGGCGTGACAAACCCGCGATCTGGGCCCCAAGGTCGCGGTATCATCGGCCAAGCGAAAAGGAGAAGACCGTGCCCAAAGCCAAGTTCGGGTTGTTTATTCTGCCCCCCGATATCACCGTCGCGCAGCAAGCGGCAAAGCAAGCCGAAAAGGATGGCTTTTTCTCCATCTCTCATAATGATCATTTCTACTCGCCATTGGGCTCTCCTGAATCGCCGCAGCTCGAATGCTTTACAGTCTTAACCGCAATGGCAGCCGTTACAAAAACGATCCGCCTCGCACCGGCGGTGGCGGTTCCTGCCTTTAGAGAACCGGCGTTGTTTACAAAGATCGCGTGTTCTCTCGATTCGGCGAGCAACGGGCGATTCATTTGCGGGCTCGGTGCGGGCTGGTATGACAAAGAGTATCTCGCGCATGGTTATGCATTCCCGCCGCTGGAGGAGCGGCTCGATAGACTCAACGAATACCTGAGCGTCTATAAAACCATGTGTACCGAAGACGCACCGGCTTACGAGGGCCGCTATTACAAAGTCACCAATGCTTTCAATAATCCGAGGCCAGTGCAAAAACCCTTCCCGCCCATCATGTTGGGCGGCTCTGCGACGGGACTGCTGAAAATTGCCGCTCAGCATGCCGATATCATCAACATGATCCCGCCAACTTCCAACGGCAAGGATTTCGTAAATGATCCTCAGGCAACCGTGCGCTACACCATGGACAAGCTCAAAAGCCGGATCACGGAACTTAAGGATCTGTGCGAGGCCGAGGGCCGGGCCCGCGACGCTATCGAACTTGGCGGACTCTGTCTCGTTGGTCTCTCAGAAGATAGTAATGATTCCGCGCTGCGGGACATGGCGAGCGGCTTAGGGTTTCCGGATTACAGCGCCGCGCAAGCCTCCCCGGTTGCATTGCTTGGCACGCCGGCGGAAGTTAAAGAGGAACTTGCAGCACGCGTAGCACAGACCGGTGTTGTCTACTACATTGTAGTTACACCTGACGAACGCTCGTACCGACTATTCGTTGAAGAGGTGATGCCAGCGTTTTCTTGAGCGCCTAAGGAGTTGATGTGCCCAAATTGCTCAGCGAAGAACAAATAAATCAATACCATCAAAACGGGTTTCATTTTCCCATCGATGTACTAGATGCCACTGAGACCCGCGACCTGCGCCGCCGTCTCGAAACTTATGAAAACGAAACCGGCGAGCCGATCACCGGTGCGATGCGCTCGAAGTCGCATTTGGTTTTTACATGGGTCGATAAGTTAATTCGCAATAAGCAAATTCTTGATGCCGTCGAAGATCTCATTGGTCCAGATGTACTTTGCTGGACCACGGTGTGGTGGATCAAAGAGAAACGCAGTGAATCCTTCGTCTCTTGGCACCAAGATCTACGGTATTGGGGATTGGACACTAATGACCTTGTCACCGTTTGGGTCGCCTTGTCGGAAGCTAGTGAAGCAAGCGGCTGCATGCGAGTTCTGCCGGCAAGTCATCAAGGTGAAATGCTTCCCCATGAGGATCGCTATAAAGAAACCAATTTACTTACCCGCGGGCAGGAAATCGCGGTCGATGTTGATGAAACTAAATGTGTGTCGATGCAGCTAAAGGCCGGCCAGGCATCTCTGCACAATGTGCGGCTCGCCCATGCGTCCGGCGTCAACCAGACCGATGATCGGCGCATTGGTCTGTCCATTCATTACATTCCTCCAAGCGCGCGGCAAACCGCGGGCGCTTGGGATTGCGCAACACTGGTCCGCGGCGAAGATCGCTTTGGTCACTTTGTCAGCGCGCCACCACCGCACAGCGACCTTCACCCCGAGGCGCTTGCCTTCCATGAGAGAGCTTCCAACGCGTTCCGCGAAATTCTTTTCAAAGACGCCGAGCGCGTCCGGGAAGTGCTCTAAGCCAGGATATCCCGCGTTGATGGTACGCGGCGTCTCAATTTGAGCCGGAGCTCAAATTAATTTCCTATCCTCCACATTTCCTCCACCGTTCTTGCGAATTCGCAGCCGAAACTTCTCCCTGACATTAAACGAAGGGCGTCCCTTAAGCGGGGGCGAAGGAGAAAAGTCAATGAGCAAGAAGGGCAAAAGGCAATTCTTAAATGCCTTGCTACCGAGTTTAGTGCTTTCTGCGTGTCTCACGGACGCAGCGCAAGCGAGACCATTCCACTATCGCGGTTTTCATAAACCGCGCATCGTTATCCCGGTGACGCGAATTGCTCCGATCCGCGCACCGCACCGACAGGTCACCTATGCGGTGACGTCAAGTCAGGAGTTCTACGTTTATCCGCAACGTGGACAAACGGCAGAAGAACAATCGCGAGACGAATATGAGTGTTATCGATGGGCGCGCGACGAAACCGGCTTCGATCCAGTATCAGGCAGTAAGCGAGCCACCGTAGTTCACACGCACAATCAACCGGATGGCCTGCCCAACAGCACGATCAGTGGTGCAGTCGGCGGTGCGGCATTAGGAGCTTTGGGGGGCGCGATAGCCGGCGATCCGGCCATCGGTGCGGCGGTTGGCGCTGGGGTCGGCGCGATCGCGGGCGCGATTGGCGAATCAAATCAACGGAACACCACGGTCGCGCACGTGTCCGGCGGTGGTGACTCGCACAATCGCGCCCGCGATCGCGCCGACCCCAGCGCCAACCGCCGCACCGATGGCCGGATCGCCGGCTATCGCGCCCCC
>JBCCEV010000140.1:0-11272 GCA_039030125.1 Pseudomonadota bacterium
CAGCGGTCGGGGCGAGCAGGTCGCGTTCGTGTTGATCAATCCAGGGGGTTTAACCCACACGAGTGTCGCGCTGCGAGATGCGCTACTGGGGGTCGCCGTGCCGTTTATTGAAATCCACATTTCAAACGTCCACGCCCGGGAAGAATTTCGGCAACACTCGTTCCTCTCCGATGTCGCACTCGGCGTGATTTCGGGGCTTGGCCCGGGAGGCTACCGGTTCGCTTTGGAAGCGGCACTGGACCACATCGAGAACACGCACGTCGAGTAACGTTGATTAAGAGCGGATTTGATGGATATCAGAAAAATAAAAAAGCTCATTGAGCTTATCGAGGAGACCGGGGTTGCCGAAATCGAGATCCATGAGGGCGAGGAATCGGTCCGCATCAGCCGCGGCGGCGCGCCCGTAGTTCCGGTTCCGGCTCCGGTGGTCACCGCCGCTGCCCCCGCCGCGCCACCGGTCGCGGCACCCGCGGCCGAAGAGCCCACCGAGGAATTGGTGCCGGAGGGCCACAAGGTGAATTCGCCGATGGTCGGCACGTTCTACGCGGCCCCCAGCCCAGAGAGCCAGAACTTCGTTTCGATAGGCCAAAAGGTTAATGTCGGCGATACGCTGTGTATCATCGAAGCGATGAAGATCATGAACCCCATCGAAGCCGATCGCGCCGGGGTCGTGAGCGCAGTGTTGGTTGAGAACGGTCAAGCGGTTGAATACGAACAACCCTTGTTTGTGATCGCGTAGCCCGCACGCGGTTCGCATCAATGTTTGACAAGGTTGTAATCGCTAACCGCGGAGAGATTGGGTTGCGCATCTTGCGTGCGTGCCGGAACCTGGGCATCAAAACGGTTGCCGTTCATTCTTCAGCCGATCGCAATCTAAAGCACGTGCGCCTGGCTGATGAAGCAGTGTGTATTGGGCCGCCGCCGCCAGCGGGAAGCTACCTGAATATTCCGGCGGTGATCGCAGCGGCAGAAGTCGCCGACGCGGTGGCAGTCCATCCGGGTTACGGGTTCTTGGCTGAAAACGCTGATTTCGCCGAACAGGTCGAGAAAAGTGGTTTCGTTTTTATCGGGCCGCGTGCGGAAACCATGCGCTTAATGGGCGATAAGCTATCAGCGATTGCGGAAATGAAAAAAGCGGGCGTGCCCTGCGTGCCTGGATCTGGCCGTGCTCTGGGCGAGGACATGCAAGAAAATCTGAGGTTGGCCCGCGATATCGGTTACCCCGTCATGATCAAATCATCGGGCGGCGGGGGCGGGCGCGGTATGCGCATCGTCCATGGTGAAGCTTCGTTAAAAAACGCCATCAGCCTGACCAAGAGCGAGTCCTTGGCGGCATTCGGAGATGATCGGGTTTACCTTGAAAAACACCTTGATGATCCGCGCCACATCGAATTCCAGGTACTTGCTGACAATCACGGGCATACCATTCACTTGGGTGAGCGCGATTGCTCTATGCAACGGCGCCACCAGAAGGTTATCGAAGAAGCACCCGCACCGGGAATTGATGACGCGACCCGCCAGCGGATCGGAAACTTATGTGTGCAAGCCTGTCAACGGCTCGGCTATCGAGGCGCAGGCACCTTCGAGTTCCTCTATCAGGATGGTGAGTTTTATTTCATCGAAATGAATACTCGGCTACAGGTAGAACACCCAGTGACAGAGATGATCACCGGCTTGGATATCGTGGAGCTGCAGTTACGGCTGGCGGCCGGTGAGCCTCTGCAAATCAAGCAGGACGATATCAGGATCCGAGGGCACGCAATCGAGTGCCGCATCAACGCTGAGGATCCGAAAAACTTCAGGCCCAGTCCCGGGCGGATCAGCACCTATCACTCGCCCGGTGGTCCCGGCGTCAGAATGGATTCGCATATTTACGCCGGGTATGAAGTTCCGCCATTTTATGACTCGATGATCGGTAAACTAATTTGCCATAGCCACGATCGCGAAGCCGCGCGGCGACGTACGGCGACCGCGCTGACTGAGTTGATCGTCGAGGGGATCGATACCAACATTCCTTTATTGCGCGACATTATCGGTGATGCCGCCTACGCCGCAGGGGGCACTAATATTCACTACCTTGAGCGCAAGCTTGGTCTCACCTGAGCAAGAGGCTACAACGTACCAGTCCGTTGTGGCGACAGTCGATGAAGCCGATGTCGAGGCACTAGAGGAGCGCCTTTGGGCGGTCGGTGCGATGGCGGTAAGCTGCGAAAAAATTGCCGGTGAAGATCACTTCGCGGAACCCAATGTGCTGCAATCATCGGCAAACGGTTGGCAGCGCACTCGCGTAAGCGGTCTTTTCCCGCGACAGGTGTTGGCGTTCGAAGTCATAAAACAGCTTCCCCCCGGCCGCGATTATAAAATCTGCGAACTCGCCGAGCAGCGCTGGGAAGAAACCTGGCGACGCGATCTACAACCTATTGAAATCGGCGAGCGGTGGTGGGTTTGCCCAAGTTGGTGTGAGACTCCCGCTGGCGCAAAAGAGGTGATTATTCTCGACCCGGGTCGAGCTTTCGGCACCGGGCGTCACGAGACGACCTTACTGTGCTTACAAGCACTTTTGCGATCGTCGATCTCCGCGCAGTCGGTTGTCATTGATTACGGTTGTGGATCGGGGATCTTAGGGATTGCGGCGGCGAAATTGGGAGCGCAAGTATTAGCAACCGACATCGACCCTATCGCACTTGAATGTGCACGAGAAAACGCGGCGCAGAACGACGTTAGCCTGGCGCTGCACGAAGACCCTGAGGTTATACAAACGAAAGCCGATATCGTGGTCGCAAATATTTTATTGAACCCACTGATCACACTTGCGCCACATCTGGTTTCTCTATTGAAGCCTGGTGGCCACATCATTTTTGCGGGGGTGTTGAATGGTCAGTGCGACGACCTTCGGCGCGCCTATGCGCACGCAATTGAATTCCAACCAGCGGTCTTGAAAGCTGGGTGGGCGCTGCTTGAGGGTTGCTTAAGGTCGTGACAAGTTGATCACAAAATGTCCGCACTGTGAGGTTTGGTTTCGGGTGCGCGCCGATCAAATCGCGACCGCCGGTGGCATGGTGGAATGTGGCGAATGTGGGGATGCGTTCAGTGCCCTCGAATACCTGCGCGACGGCGAAACGATTGAAGCGGGATCTGGGGAACCGATCGAAGCGGAATCTCAAGTCCCAGTCGATCACGCTGCTGCTGATGAGGCGGCGCTCGAAGCCGACCAGATTCGCCAATCACCAGCGTTAGATGAAGTCGACGAGAGCTCAAGAATACTTCTCGAACCGCTCGCTAGTTCTGGCGAGGCGGAAAACAATGCCGAACCCGCGGCGGCGGGCGCCGATCTCGACGTCCCGGAGCTGCTCCGCCGCGACCTGATCGATTTGGAGCGTCGGCCGGCGGGTCTGTGGAGAACCTTAGCGGGCGCGACGGTGACATTGTTGTTGGGCGTTCTGCTGGCCGCCCAGGTCGCCTGGATGGAGCGCGGTTGGCTGTTGGCGCGGATCCCACGATCTCAGTCGCTCATTGATCGCGTCTGCGCAGTGGCCCACACCCTCCCAGGTTGCAATGCACCCAACGGGTCATCCGATATTGCCTTGATAGCTCGCGAAGTGCGCGAACACCCACATTACGAGAATGCCTTGTTGTTGAACGCTACCTTGCTCAACAATGCAGAAAGCTCTAGACCCTATCCGGTCATTAGCCTGAAGCTACGTGACATCAATGGATCCCTGCTTGGGGCGCGCGAGTTTCGGCCCAACGAGTATCTTGATCCAAGCCTTGCTAGCGCCGATGGGCTCGCGGCCAAAATCCCGGTGTACATCGTGATGGAGCTGCAAGGTTATGCGGCTAACGCGGTGAGTTTTGAGTTCGCATTTCTCTAACGCGGCGCATCAATTCAGTAAAGCTTTCGTTGCCCGGTGAATGTGGCTATCATCGAAACTGACAGGGAGAAAAGCTTGGCCTAGACCAGTACACCGGCTCACCACCTCTCACTTGTTACCGAATGATCCTTAATGATTCGCGCGGCTGGAGCTGGCCGTGGCCGTAGAGTATTCGTTGGACGTTGATCGCTGGACTTAAAACATCGACGGTGCCGGTCGCGTTGGCGCCGATGGCGGGGATTACAGACCAGCCGTTTAGGCGCTTATGCGAATCCTTTGGCGCCGATTTTACGGTTAGCGAAATGATCGCTGGGCAAACCGAACTATGGACCAGTTTTAAGACCCGGCATCGCTTGCGTTTTGAATCTGCAGGTGCGAAACCCAATATCGTGCAAATCGCGGGCTGGGATCCCCAGAGCATGGCGCAAGCCGCGTCTCTGGCCGAGGCACGCGGGGCGGATGCCATCGACATCAATATGGGTTGCCCGGCTAAAAAGGTCTGCAAGAAACTCGCCGGCTCAGCTTTGCTGAAGGATTTGTCGTTGGTTCGTCGGATCATCAGCGCCGTCGTTGCCGCGGTTAACGTACCCGTGAGTTTAAAGACTCGCACGGGCTGGGATCGCTCCTGTCTGAACGGCATCGAAGCGGCGCGCATTGCCGAAGGCGAAGGCATAGCGTGGTTAACGATTCATGGGCGGACCCGGGCCTGCCGGTTCAGTGGCGTGGTTGATTACGATGCGATTGCCGCAATCAAACAAGCGGTATCGATCCCATTGATCGCTAATGGTGATATTGCCGATCCCCAGCAGGCGGCGTGGGTGCTCAAACACACGGGCGCCGACGGCTTGATGATAGGGCGGGCAGCGCGCGGCAACCCTTGGGTATTTCAAAAGATCAAAAGCGGTTTGACAGGGCAGTCTTTTGCCGCCCCCCAAAGACTTGAGGTTCTGCGCGTGCTGCGGCGACATGTGACCGCGCTGCATGAGTTTTATGGCGAGCGCCACGGCAGCAAGATTGCGCGCAAGCATGTCGCTTGGTACGTCGGCGATTTCAATGATCAGCGAGAGTTGCGCAGCACTTTTAACGCGCTTGAATTTGCCGCTGAACAACGGGATCTGCTCGATCAACTGGTTAGGCAACCCTTGGCATTGGCAGCATGAGCGCCCATAGCAAAACCCCCGATGAAGCCACTAGCGAACCGTTGAACGTTCATGTTCGCTCGTCGGTGGAGAATTATTTCGTTGAGCTCAATGGCCACAAACCGAACGACCTCTACGACCTGGTGTTATCGGAGATGGAGGCCCCTTTGTTTGAGGTGGTGATGAAAAAAACCGCGGGTAATCTCACCAAAGCTGCCGAAATCTTAGGCATAAATCGAGCGACGTTGAGGAAGAAGCTGCGACGTTATGGTCTTGCGGAACGCTGATTCGTTTCACGTTTTACGGCAAGCCCCCTTCATGAAGATTACTCGCGCGTTGATCAGTGTTTCCGATAAACGGGGCATTGAGGCGTTAGCGCGCACACTTGCAGCGCACCAGGTAGAAATCCTCTCTACTGGAGGCACCGCACGCGCGATCCGGGATTCAGGCATCGCGGTCGAGGATGTCTCCACGCATACCGGCTCTCCAGAAATGATGGACGGACGCGTTAAAACCTTGCACCCAAAAATACATGGTGGGTTACTAGGCCGGCGCGAGTTCGACGCCGAAACCATGACCGAACACGCGATTGCGCCCATTGATTTGCTGGTTGTGAACCTTTACCCGTTTCGCGAAACAATCGCCGCGCCAGGGACTACGGTAGAGCAGGCAATCGAGCAGATCGACATCGGTGGTCCGGCGATGATTCGCAGCGCCGCCAAAAATCATCAGGACGTGATTGTGATTTGCGACCCGAACGACTACGACGCGTTCATCGAAGCGCTTGAAAAGGGCGCGATACCGGACCACACCGCGCGCCGCGCTTTAGCCGCGAAAGCTTTTGCGCACACGGCTTCGTACGATAGCGCGATCACCACTTACTTAAGTCCGCCCAGCGATGGTTTCCCCAGCGAACTACGCCTGGCGTTCAGGCAGGCGCAAAATCTGCGCTACGGCGAGAACCCGCACCAAAAGGCGGCGTTTTACCGCGAAGAAAACGAAGTTGCGGGCACCCTCGCCACCGCTAGACAATTGCAGGGTAAAGCGTTGTCCTACAACAACATCGCTGACGCTGATGCGGCATTGGAGTGTGTCCGATCATTTGCCGCGCCGGCGTGCTGCATCGTGAAACATGCTAACCCGTGTGGCGTTGCTGTCGCTGACAACATTGGTGATGCGTACGATCGCGCTTTTGTCACTGATCCGACAAGCGCTTTTGGCGGCATCATCGCCTTCAATCGCGAGCTCGATATGGCAACCGCGAAAACGATTGTCGAGCGGCAGTTTGTAGAAGTCATCATCGCGCCCAGCGTCGAGGACAGCGCTGTGAAGGTTTGTGCGGCGAAAGAAAACGTCCGGATCCTGGCCGTTGGAGCCTGGTCAACGGCTACCGATGCGAGCCTTGACTTCAAGCGTGTCGCGGGTGGCCTGTTGGTTCAAGAGCGCGATATCGCCGCGCACTTGATCACCGAGCAACAATTGACGACGGTAACGGAACGCGAGCCGACGGCTAAAGAGATTCAAGACCTCTTGTTTGCTTGGCGGGTCGCGGCGTGCGTGAAATCGAACGCCATTGTCTATGCGCGGGATCTACAGACCATTGGCGTTGGCGCGGGGCAAATGAGCCGCGTTTATAGTGCAATAATTGCGGCGCTTAAAGCGCAGGACGTTGGCTTAGAGGTCGCGGCTAGCGTGATGGCCTCCGATGCATTTTTTCCCTTCAGAGATGGCTTGGATTCGGCAGCCGAGGTTGGGATCTGCGCAGTCATTCAACCCGGTGGCTCGGTGCGCGATGACGAAGTGATCGCGGCCGCCAACGAGCACGATATTGCCATGGTCTTCACCGGCCAACGCCACTTTCGTCACTGAGCCAACCTTCGGTGGCGGGCCTTAAGGTACTAATCATCGGTGGCGGCGGACGCGAGCACGCGATCGCTTGGAAATGCGCAAACGATGCCGGTGTGGCGCAGGTATATTGCGCGCCGGGTAACGCTGGAACCGCGAATGAAACAGGCGTGAGTAACCTCGACATTAGTGTTGAAGACATTAGCGGTTTGGTCGCGTTTGCTCAAAACAACGCGATTGACCTGACGATTGTCGGGCCCGAGGCGCCGTTGGTCGCCGGCATCGTTGATCGATTCCAAGCCGCAAATCTGCCTTGCTTTGGACCGACCCAACGAGCGGCAATTCTCGAAGGTTCAAAATCATTCACTAAAGATTTTCTTAAGCGCCACCAAATTCCGACCGCCGCGTACGCGACCTTTGAAGACCTCGATGGCGCGCTTGCCTACATTGATGACCTTAATGACCCGCCGGTGGTCAAAGCCGATGGGCTTGCTGCCGGGAAAGGCGTGGTTGTCGCTCTGGATCACGATATGGCGAAAGAAGCGGTTCGCGACATGCTCGGCGAAGGTAAATTCGGGAGCGCGGGCGCGCGCGTAGTGATCGAAGAACGCTTAATTGGCGAGGAAGCGAGTTTCATCGTAATGGCTGAAGGCGAAGATGCGGTGCCGCTTGCTTCTTCGCAAGATCACAAAGCCCGCGACGAGGGTGATCGTGGCCCGAATACGGGCGGTATGGGCGCCTACTCGCCGGCACCAGTGGTCAATGAAGAAATGGTGGGGCGGGTGATGCGCGAGGTGATTATGCCAACGCTGAAAGGCATGGCGGCCGAGGACCGGCGCTTCAGCGGATTTCTGTACGCAGGATTAATGATCTCGCCAGAGGGGATACCGAAGGTTCTCGAGTTCAATTGCCGCTGCGGCGACCCAGAAACGCAGCCTATTCTGGCAAGGCTACAGTCAGAGCTTAGCGCCACTTGTCTTGCCGTCATGGACGGGCAGGCAGGGTCACTCCAACTTCAATGGGATCCGCGCCCAGCGCTCGGCGTGGTAATGGCCGCAGGAGGTTATCCAGGGAGTTACGCGAGCGGCGATGTGATTGAGGGGCTAGAGCCCGCATCGGGCGACACACATGTTTTTCATGCGGGCACGCAGCTTGTGGACGGCCAGGTTGTCACATCCGGCGGGCGGGTTTTGTGTGTGGTGGGTTTAGGCGATTCGGTATCCGATGCTCAGGGACGCGCCTACGAACGCGTTGCGCGGATCGCCTGGCAGAACGCTTATTATCGAGAGGACATCGGCTACCGTGCGATTGCGCGTGAGCGCGACTAGGTTCACGCAATCCCGTCCCAGCCAACGAAGTTTTCTAGGAGCCTTAGGCCATGTGCCGCGCTTTTTTCGGGGTGAAATTGCGTCGCGAAGATATTGTCGTGCGCCAGGGCCGCAGTAAATTCATTGATGTATTCCGATTTGCCGAGCGTCACCGCCGGGTCGCTCGGCTGCACGTAGTAGGAATGAACGAAATAAAAGCGCGCGTCGCTGGACACGTTTTCGATGATTGGGTGAGGGCGCTGCCAAGCGACGTTATTCCATCCCATATGTGGAACTTTACGCGGGGTTCCGTCATCAGCCGCCGGCGGATCTAGGGGAAACCTTTTAACCGCGCCCGCAAAAAGATCGAAGCCTTCGGTGCCACCGTCTTCCTCACTTTCAGTGAGCAGTGATTGCAGCCCTAAACAAATCCCGAAAAAAGGTTTGTTGCGCGCCGCTTCTCGAACAGCGCCGTCAAGTCCCCGCGCCTTCAATTCGCTCATGCAGTCACCGATCGCACCTTGACCGGGAAACACCACACGGTCGGCGCGGCTGATCACCTCCGGATCTCCCGAGACCGTGACCTTCGCCCGGCCCTTGGCAACCCATTGAAGTGCCTTGTAAACCGAGCGGAGATTACTACCGCCGTAATCGATAACCGCCAGCGTCGCCATAGTCGAACTCTCTGCTCACAGTGAGCCTTTAGTCGAAGGCGTGATTTGACCCATCCTTGAATCAGCTTCGCTCGCCATCCGTGCCGCCCGCCCAAACGCCTTGAATACCGTTTCGATAATGTGATGAGCGTTGTTGCCTCGTAAGCAGTCGATATGCATCGTTGCCAGCGCATGATTTGAGAAGCCCTGAAAAAACTCGTGAAATAGGTCGACGTCAAATTCGCCGATCCGCGCGCGCGGGAAATCGACGTGGTATTCCAAACCAGGTCGCCCTGACCAATCGATAACGACGCGTGACAAGGCTTCATCAAGAGGCACATAAGCGTGTCCGTAACGTCGGATCCCCCGTTTGTCACCCAGCGCTTTGGCGAATGCCTGACCGAGTGTGATACCGATGTCTTCGACGGTGTGGTGCGCGTCGATCTCCAAATCGCCGGTTGCCTCGACGCTCAGATCCATGACGCCGTGGCGCGCAACTTGATCCAGCATGTGTTCAAGGAACGGGATCCCGGTATTGAATTGAGCCCGGCCGGTGCCGTCAATATCGACCGTTACGGAAATTTGAGTTTCTTTAGTATCGCGCGAGATAGTTGCGGTACGCTTCATGATGGCGAGCATTAATCGAGAGTTACCACGGGCGGCTAAACTAGCAGAACCTCGCAATGAAAGATAATCGAGCACGACCAAAAATGGGGATGGAGACGCCGGATATAAACTCGGTAAAGGATTACCTGACCGGTCTTCAAAGCCGTTTGTGCATCGACCTGGAAGCGCTCGATGGCGGCGCCAGCTTCGCCGCCGATCAATGGCAGCGATCTGATCGCGACGGTTTGCGCGGCTATGGTGACACCCGAGTGCTGAGCGACGGCACGTTGTTCGAGCGCGCTGGAGTGAACTTCTCATTCGTTCACAGTGACGAATTGCCTGCCGCCGCAACGGCGGGGCGTCCAGACCTAAAAGGCTTACCGTACACCGCCATGGGGGTTTCGTTGGTCGCCCACCCCTACAATCCCTACGTACCAACTTCCCATGCCAATGTGCGCTGTTTTATCGCCGAGGGTGGTTCGGACACCTGGTGGTTTGGCGGAGGTTTTGACCTGACGCCCTACTATGGCTTCGATGAAGACGCTATCCATTGGCATCGTATTGCCTCGCAGGCCTGCGAACCCTTTGGCCAAGACGTTTACCGGCGTTTTAAACAATGGTGCGATGAGTACTTCCGCTTGCCGCACCGTAATGAGCAACGCGGGATTGGCGGTTTGTTTTTCGACGACTTGAACGAGTGGGGCTTCGAGCGCAGTTTTGCGTTTATGCGCAGTATCGGCGATCACTACCTAGCGGCTTATCGACCCATCGTCGAGCGGCGCCGGGAGATGCCGTTTAGCGACACCGAGCGTCAGTTTCAGCTCTATCGGCGCGGACGCTACGTTGAGTTTAATTTAGTGCAGGACCGCGGCACATTGTTTGGCCTTCAGTCGGGAGGCCGCACCGAGTCGATACTCATGTCGATGCCGCCACTGGTGCGCTGGGAGTACGATTTTCGGCCTCAGCCAGGAACACCTGAGGCCGCGCTGTACGAGCGTTACCTTACCCCTCGTGATTGGCTTGGTGAGCCCGGCTAAAACAGCCCCGCTTCTAATCCGGCCGCGATGGTGCCGCCCAATTCACTACATTGTTCCAAATGTTTGGTGGTGAGATCCCCAATGCAAAGAACCGCGGGTACGACCTCGCGCCAACGCAGCCCCGTGATGATGCGCTCGATGCTGGTGAGGGCACCGCTGCCATCGTTGCCGGCTTTCACGAATAGCCCGTAAGGCAAGCCTTGGGTTTCTTCCAACACCTCGTAGTAAATGCGATCGAAGAAATATTTCAGCGCCCCGGACATGTAGCCAAAATTCTCGGGTGTTCCGAGGATCAGAGCATCTGCCCAACGTATGTCATCGGCGCTGGCTGCGATCGCGGTTGCGCTGCGGATACTTACGTTCTCGATTAGCGGATCGTTGGCACCGGCCAGAACCGCATCCAGCATTGCCTGCGTGCCACCCGTTTGCGAGTGATAAACCACTAAGAGGTGTTTGTCCGTCATCCGCGAGCTAAGCCGACAACCAAAACGTGACTGGTCCTGTGTTGATCAGGCTAACGGACATATCGGCACCAAATTCGCCAGTTTCTAAACGGGTGATCGACTTTTGGGCGCTGCGCACATAATGCTGGAACAGCTCCAGACCAAGCTCTGGATCAGCACAATGACCAAAGCTTGGACGATTACCTTTTCCGGAATCCGCCACGAGCGTGAATTGCGGCACAGCGAGCATGGCGCCGCCGGTATCAATTAACGATCGATTCATTTTCCCGTGCGCATCCGGGAAGATCCGATAGTTCAAGCTGCGTTCAGCGAGCCGCTCGGCATTGCGGAGCTGATCGTCTTCGCCGAC
>JBCCEV010000141.1:0-11220 GCA_039030125.1 Pseudomonadota bacterium
ATCGGCACCATCACCATCGAAGCGTCCACGCATCGGCTCGCGGACGGTTGTTTTTACAAGGAGTGCGAGTATCACGCCGGGAATACCCAGAGCAATAAATACAGTACGCCAACCGTAAGTGTCGCTGACCCAAGCGCCAAAAACGTAAGCCAGAAATACGCCCCAGGTAATCCCGCTGGAGTAAATGGCCAACGGTAAGGCGCGCTTCCCGGGTGGGAATAGGTCCGAAATAATTGAATGCGATGGTGGGCTCCCGCCCGCCTCACCGATCCCTACGCCAATTCTGGCGAGCAGCAAATGTGTGTAGTTTTGCGCAACACCACACAGCGCCGTCATAACGCTCCAAGTGCCAACGGCCAGCGCCACGATGTCGCGACGCACGCCCACGTCCGCCCACCGCGCCAAGGGGATCCCCAAAGTGATGTAGAAAATCGCGAAGGTTAATCCTTGCAGCAGACCCAACTGGGTGTCAGACATGCCCAGCTCGGCGCGCATGGGTTCCTGCAGCACCGACAGTATCTGCCGGTCCACGAAATTGAAAACGTAGACCAAGGTGAGTACACCGACGATGTACCACTTGGCAAACGTTCCGCTTTCAGGGTTCTGAACGTCGGTGGAATAATTTAAATTGGACAAAATGCCATCTTTTAAGCAATTGACCTTTTGAATTCTAAAGGCCTGGGCTTAACGATCCAGTGTTGAAAACCTAAAGCGATGTTATCCGATCATCACCAGCGTCCAGCATGCAAAACGAATTCCCACAATGGTAACGCCGGCACACCCTTAACCCCTTTGGGAAGTAGCGACCAAACGGCCCGCACGGCCTTGCTATTGTTCGTGGTATCAAAAGGACCGATCCCACCGGTACCGATACCATCAACCGCGCCCTGTCCTTCAAAAAATGCGTAGTGATCGCGATAGTGCCGCTACGCGCTGTCGGAATAAGGGAAATACTCATCGCAAAGCGCCGCATCGGAGATGTCTTCGCAACCAATCGTAGAGTCTTCGTTAGCATCGAAGTTACCCGATGGGCCGTCGATAAATATCTGTTCGCCTAAGGCCATCGCAGCGAGGCCTGCCGTTGCCTCATCGGGGAATAAAAGTCCGCCGCCACATCGCAGCCGTCAAACAGCGTAGCGCAAGTGCCATCCGCAACAGCGACGTTGTAAGGCACGCCGCCAACCGCCAACTTTCGCGCGCCAACAAGATGCCCTTGTTCATCGACTACCAAGCTCGCCACCGAGACCTTGGTCAACGCTAGAGAGAGCAACAAAAATAGCCCTAAACGCGCCCGTAAAACGCTTGGATTAGTCGTCATAATTCCTGCTTTCCCATGCGATAGCAGGCCGTTTAAGCCACCACGATGTCCCACGTACATCATAAAATTCCCATATACTCCAGGCACTTAGTATGGCTCCGGTTCATGACATACCAGTTCGCTCGAGGGGAGTTGTTCGGTGAGGGAATCGAGCGCGTCGCTCACGAGGAAATCGATACGGCAATTACGCACCTGACTGCCCGTTCAGGCGATGCAGGCCTACATGTCCACGAAGCGCGGAAATCGTTAAAAAAATTACGGGCTCTAATCCGGTTAGTCCGAGGCCACGACAAACGAAAATTTCAAACGAATAACCAAGCATTTAGGTCTCTTGCCCACGCGCTCAGTCAATGGCGCGAAGCCGATGTCGCGCACAAGACCGCGCAAGCCTTCTGCGCTCGCAGCCGCAACAAGGCCAACATACACCGCTGGCGCTTGATCTGCCGGGCCCTTCGGCCCAACCACAACGGGGTGCTGAGTTCTTGTAAGGAAATGCGGCGTCAGTCGTTACCGATCGTGTCGGCTTTCAATTCAGCGAAGCGGCACCTCTCGATTGGCAAATCCAAGAAAAAAACCAATGACTTCGAGTTGATCCGCCAAGGGGTCAGAGCGGTGCACCGACAAATGCTGAGAGATTTTCAGGCAACCAAAGATGGCCTGTCCCCAGATGCGAGTCATGAATGGCGAAAAAGCACGAAATATCACTGGTATCACATCCGTTTGCTCGAACGTGCAATGCCGCGCGTACTAAAACCTTATCGCCTCAAGCTCGAGAAGCTGGGCGAGATCTTGGGCGAAGAACATGATCTCGCCGACCTTATGGCCTTCATCGGCAATCTTCACCTTTCCGAGCTAACCACTGCGGACCGCACCGCAATTTACCGGGATATCAAGGACCGCCGTCTTAAACTTCGAACGCGCTCACTAGACCTCGGCGAGACGATTGCTCGAGAATCCACAAACGCACTGCTCAATCGACTGGAGACCTATCTCATCGATTGGCACGAAGACGCCGCCGCCTAATTGACAACCTCCTAGACGCTTGCGCATTCCGCTGCCATCATGCGTTTTAACGCAAACTGGGGAAAGACAATGGCCACCGAAGTTGGACTATTCGAAGCAATGTTTTCAATGCGTTCGATGCGCCGTTTGAAAAAAGATCCGATCCCAGATGAAACGCTGAAAAAACTCATCGAAGCCGCGACTCAAGCGCCAAGCGGTCAGAACACTCAACGCTGGGCCTTCTTGGTCATCACCGATGACGAAACTCGACGGTTCTTTGGCGAGAACTATAAACACTGGCTGATGAACCGCTTCAAGGGCCAGTTTCCCGACAAGTCCGACCGCTCGAAACCCGCGCGGCAAATCCACGCCGCGACCCATCTCGCAGAGCACATGCACGAGGCCCCAGCGATCATCCTGTGTTGCGGTAAGCGAGATTGGCCTTTCGTCGTCGCGCAGGAAGATCGGGTTGGCCTGGCACCACCGTCTTACGGATCGATATACCCAGCGACGCAAAATTTATTGCTGGCCGCCCGCGCTCTGGGGCTCGGCGCGAGTTTGACTACCATGCATCAAATGTTTGAACCGGAGCTTCGTGAAAAGTGCGGGATCCCCGATGATTTCGGCATCGTAGCGGCCATCCCAGTGGGTTATCCCGAGGGCAACTTCGGCGCTGTTACCCGCGAACCGGCGGCGGCGAAAACGCATATGAATAAATGGGGGCAGCACCCCGATTGGTAGCTTGCGGAGGTGGTTATGACCGCAACCCAGATTAAGACAAATTGCCCTCGGGATTGTTACGACAGTTGCGGGATCTTAGTTGAGAAGCGAGCCGACAAGATCCGAGTACTTGGTGACCCAGACCACCCAATCTCGCGCGGTAAGCTCTGTAGCAAATGCGCCATCGCTTACAACGGTGTTTGGACCGATGCGAACGCCAGACTAACCACACCGCTGAAACGGAGTGGGTCGAAGGGCTCGGGCGAGTTTAGGGCGGTTGGATGGGACGAAGCGCTCGAGGACATCGGCATAAAGCTCGGCGCGGTCATCGACGAATTTGGCGCGTCTAGTGTGCTGCACACCCATTACTCCGGCACGTTGTCACTGATCGGTTATCTCTTTCCCAATCGATTTTTCAACGCTATCGGCGCCAGCGAGGTTGACCCCGATACAATCTGCAACGCCGCGGGCCATGTCGCCTGGCATTTATTGTTTGGGAATTCCGTCGTCGGTTTCGATCCTCGCAGCTCGAAGGATTCCCAATGCATCTTGGTATGGGGTGCTAACCCGTCCCACTCGGCTCCGCATGCCCACGAGCACTGGCTTGGCGAGTTTGGCGGCGATGTGATCGTCGTTGACCCAATAGCGACCGAGACAGCCCAGGCCGCTTCGCTTCATCTTGCCCCGCGACCGGGATCTGACGCGGCGCTCGCGTTCGGTCTACTCCACGTAATGCGGGCCCAAGGGCTGTTGGATCTGGGATACATAGAAACCAATACCATCGGCTTTGAAGAGCTCACCCAAACCATTGACCGCGCCACCCCCGAGAGGACCTTCGAACTGACCGGCATTGAAGCCCGAGACGTCTCAACAGCCGCGCAGATCTACGCTCAGGGGCCGTCAATGCTGTGGTGCGGGCAAGGGTTACAACGCCAGCCCATGGGCGGCAATGCGATGCGCAGCATTGGCTTGTTGCCCTCCCTCACCGGCAATATCGGCAAGCCAGGTACCGGGTTCGCCTACCTTAATGTAAGTCCCGTTGTCGCGGGCATTGATTTGGCGTGGCTCGGTGGCGCGGGTTTGCGTGAAACTGAAGGCAAGATGATTTCGCACATGTCGCTCGCCGCAAGGCTCGCGGGGGACGAATTTCGCTCATTATTTGTTTGGAACACCAATCCGGCGGCGTCGGCACCGGAGCAACTCAAGCTCCGCGCGGCTTTGGAACGCGAGGACCTATACACTGTCGTCGTTGATTGTTTTATGACCGACACTGCCCGCTTCGCCGACTACGTACTGCCGGCGGCGAGCTTTCTCGAATATGACGATCTAACCTTTGGCTACTTTCATTGGCTGATCGGCGCGCAAACCAAAGTTCTAGAGCCGCCGGGTGAGGCCCTGCCGAACGCCGAGATATTCCGGCGTTTGGCGAAAGCACTCGGTTTGCGCCAAGACGAACTCTTCGAACCGGATCAGGCAATGCTGGCCAAAATGATGTCGCAAATGAGCGCGGCAACAGGAGTTCAACGGAGCTTTGCCGAGCTGCAAGACCTCGGCGCGATATCGCTTGCCGAGGAGCCCATCGTGTTCTACGCCGATGGTCAGTTTGAGACACCAAGCGGCAAAATTGAAATCGCCTCGGCGCAAGCCGAAGAAATGGGTTTACCAAGACTACCGCAAGCGCATGCCGATGCTTCACCCGCAGCGGGCCAATTCCGGCTGCTATCACCTGCGTCCAAGTGGCGTTTAAATGACTCTTACGCCAACGATCCCCATATTGCTTCTCAATCTGGCGAGGCGACGGTGCGCATTAATCCAGAGGACGGACGTCAACAGGGGATCGCCGATGGTGAACGCGTAACCGTAAGCAACGATTGCGGAAAAATTGCCTTAACCGCAAGGCTCGATCCCAATGTCTCAAAAGCCACGGCGCTTTGTTACAAAGGTCGCTGGTCGAGTATGGAAGGCGAAGCAAAAAATGCTAATTTTCTGCATCAGGCACTCGCCGCCGACATGGGTGAAAGCAGCAGTGTCCACGGCACGCTGGTGCGGATCTCCCCCGCCTAGGAAGCTTCAGGCCTTCGTTAATTTAGGCTGTCCGTAAACGCCGCGAGCTCGTCATTAAATCGATCGGTCTCCTCCAAAAATGGTGCGTGCGCGGAAGCGTCATACCAACTGGGTTTCGCGCTCGCGCAAGTTTCCAAGATGTGCTCGGCCATCGCCGGTAATACCGTGACGTCTTTTCGCCCCTGCGTGACGAGCGCGGGGACCTTGAGTTCGGCCAAAACATCATCAGCGTTTACGTCACGCGCGGCCAGTGATGCCCGCACGTCGGGTCGCGCCGTCATGGCCCAGCAAAGCGCGCGTTCCCAATCATCTCGTGGAATTTTGGCTTCCACACAACGCAGCATGAAATCCCGGATACCATCGATACTGGTCTGTAGATCGTTTGACGTCGCGGCATCAAAAAGCTCGTAGAAGCCGGGGCCTATCAATGGCCCCAGCGCGGCCTCGTTGAGCCGCACCGCGGCACAAACAAAATTAATCCCAGCGATTTGATCATCGCCGTATTCACGAACGTAGTCGGTCATAATAAGACCGCCATAGGACCAACCAACCAAGACCGGCTTCGCAAGTTCGAGCGTATTGATAACCGCATCGATGTCAGCCGCCCAAAGCTTAGATTCGGTATAAGCCGCGGTCTCTCGTGGGGCATCTGAGAGCCCATGACCACGGTTATCGATCGCGACCAAACGGTAATTCATGAGTCGCCGGCTCTCTAGCTGCTTGAACCAGCACAGGTAGGCCTGCGACCAACCGTGAATAAAAAAGATCGGGCTGCCGTCGGGATTGCCGGTCTCGAACACGTTGAGATTCAACCCACCGCCACCTTTAACCGTGTGTGAGGTTCCCATGATTACCCCGCTCTTTTGTTGATGAGTTTGTTAGAGTAACCGATGTTCGAACCCGTCCCCACTGCTGCAAGGACTCGTTGATGCAAACACTGTTGTCCGCCCTCCTCCTGCTGGTGTCGATATTTAGCGCTCAGGCGGAGGAAATGCCGATCGCACCAATGAATAATGCACGGATCACCGAGCTGCTGGAGCGACTCGATTTCGAAACGGTGGGCGAGGATGGATTTTGGCGTGTCGTTCTCAATGGACGCACGATGATGATCGTGACCGACGAAAACGCCGACCGTATGCGAATCATGTCGCCTGTAACGGCCGCCGACGCGCTCGATCAACAGATGCTGCTACGATTAATGCAGGCGAACTTCGACTCCGCCCTCGACGCCCGCTACGCGATTGCTCGCGGTACCCTGTGGAGTGCTTTTATTCATCCTTTGACGCCGTTGAGCGACGAAGAATTTTTAACCGGCCTAGGCCAAGTTTTTAATCTTGCAGAGACCTTTGGCGAGAGCTATTCATCGGGGCTCTTGATCTTTGGTGGCGGCGACAGCGCTGACATCAGGGAGAAACAAGTGATTGAAGAACTGTTGGAAAAGGGACTCTCGATCTAGGTCCCAGGCACAACGCGCAGCGAACAAGCTATGGAACAAGAACTAAAAGCCATCGAGCAGGCCTACGAGCTCATCGTCAACTTTCTTATCACCTATTCGTTCCAGCTACTTGGCGCGGCGATCATCCTGATTGCGGGTTTCATCGTCGGCAGTTGGGTGAGCCGCGTCCTTCTCAGAATCCAGGAAAAGCGCAACGTCGATGTGACGCTTCGGCAATTTATCGCCAGTACCGCGCGTTTGATTGTAATTGGCCTGTTTGTCGTGATCGCCTTAAGCAAACTTGGGATCAGCATGACGCCGCTAATTGCCGCCATTGGTGGATTAGCAGTAGGCGCAAGCTTCGCTATTCAGGGCCCGGTTTCAAACTATGGCGCCGGATTTGTCATCATCCTTACCCGCATGTTTAAAGTGGGCGACACCATTACCGTGCAAGGCCAAGCTGGCCTCGTCAAGGACATTACGCTTGCACAAACGGAACTTGAAGCAGAAGACGGTGAGCTGATTATCATTCCTAACAAACACATCGTTGGTGAAATCCACCGGAATTCTTTCGCTTACCGAATCGTGGAGGGACGGGTCGCCATCGACGGCCGAGCCGATCCGCTCGACGCCGTGAGTGAAATCGAACAAACATTGCAAAGCATTTCAGAACTCCCCAATGAACCAAAACAAGTGGTAGGTATCGAGGCGTTCGAAATTGGCGCCACCGTCATCGGCTACCGGTTTTGGGTACCGACTTCGCGATATTTTTCGCTTCTGTACCGGGTTAACAACGAGATCTATCAGCGCTTGTCGAATGCTGGGATACCGCTCGCCATCAGCCAACAAGAAATCCTGCTCAAGCGCTAGAAACCATCACTCGACACTGATCCAGCTGCTGCGGCCCGGCCACACCTCGGCTAGCGCAGCCGCATCGTGTTTGGCATCGGCGATGGTTTGGTAACCCTTCATAAAGACCCTGTACCAAGTCGTATCTTTCACGTCGACGGTTAGCGTATCGGCGGCAAAACCTGCGCGTGCGAGACGCTGAATCAAGGCTTGAGCACCTTGTGGGTCGCGGAACGAACCCAAATTGAGGTTGAAGTTACCCGCATCGCTGCGCACCCCTTCGCCATCTTGTAGTTCGGTTTCTTGCGCCCAAATCGCTAGGTCGTCGGTATTGACTGGGCCGATCGGGTCCGGTGCTTCGCCGCGTGGCGCGTTGAACAGGCTCAAAGCTTCATCAAGCTCATAGTTTGAGCCTTCTCGTTCAATTGAGATTTTACCTTCGAGCAACACGACAAAATCACGCGCTTCCTCCGTCTTGCCCCACACATCGGTTCCACGGATCCCAATAGTCGCACTGCCCACTCGTGCGCTAACATCTCGTTTGCGATCGACGAGGGTCGTGGTGAAACGGAAAGCACCTTTGACAATATCCAAGAACCCGGAGAACACACCACTTTCCGCAGCGGGGACGGATACTTGCTTGATCACAAACTGTGAGATTTCTCCGAGTTTAACGATACTGCCTTCTGCGAGCGCCAGCACGGCTCGCGCGCCGGCCCCGGTGACTATCGTATCGCCGCTGGTAATCACGACTCCGTAGCGCAACGGTGAGCGTTCATCACCCCGTTCCAGCCACGCGGGTGCCTGAAAAAAGCGCACGGTGGCGGCGTCGCGGGCGTGACTGATCGAGACCGTCAAAACACACAGCACTAATGCCAAAGCTCTATTCATGCTGGACCTCTGTTCACCGGTAACAGTTGGTCCGTGCGCGCTTGCTAACGGTTCTTACGCCGTTGCTGAAAAAACGGTAGTTGTTCGCAAAATAAATAGCGACGGGCCCCGAGGGGCCCGTGAGCGTTGCTTGATAGGCCTAGGATTGGACTTCGATGCGCTTGGGCTTGACCGCTTCGCTCTTGGGAATGATTACCCGCAGCACGCCGTTTTCACCTTTCGCGCTGATCGTCTCAGCGTCCACGTTATCAGGCAGTTCGAAGCTGCGGCTAAATCGGCCGCGCACTCGCTCGACTCTTCGATAGCCGGCCTCTTCGTTAGCGCCTTGGTCGGCCCGCTCACCTGTGATCGTCAGAACGCCCTGCTCCGCGGTGACGCTAATGTCGCCAGGCGCGACACCGGGTACGTCGGCCGCCAGGACGTATTTATCCTTTTCTTCAACGATATCGACCCGCGGTGACCACGTTCGGCTCGCCCCGTCAACGCGGGGTGATTCAACAGAGCGGTTAAAAATATTATTGAAATTCCGAAATCCAACAAAGGGATCGTAAAGAGCTAATCGACTCATTTTAAAAACTCCTAGTTCATCACTTACCGATGTCTAGGAGATGGGGATCACGTCTATTTTTTTCAAGCTTGTTTGTGCAAAAACTCCATCATTTTTGTCGCCACGAAAACCGGCGCCTCTTGTTGTGGATAGTGGCCTGCGTTGCGGCAAATGGTCATCTCGATATTGGGATACCATTTGACAAACGTTTCTGTCGCGGTGCTTTCGGTGAAGGGTTCCATGTCGTATTCCCCAATGATTAATAACATTGGCGTCTCATTACCTTCCGCCTTGTCCAAAAAGCTCGTCTGCGTGGTTTGAATGTAGGTGGCCTGAGCTTCTCGGGTACGCGTTGAGCGGGTTTGATTGATCTTGAAATTCAGCCAACCATCCCCCAGGCGATTGCCGGTAAGAGCATCAAAGGCGGTGCGCAGTGCGCCATCATCATCCACCGACTGAATGACCAATTCGAGCCCTTCCGGCGCGAAAGTCCCAACTCCGGTGGCCGGAACAGGAGTATTGAGGATCGCCGATTTCACGCGATCGCCCCCATCGACCACCACCCGCTGCGCGACCATCCCACTAATCGAGTGCCCCACAACATGAAAGCGCTCCCAGCCCAGATCGCTGGCCAGGTTTAGCGCGTCCCCTGCTGCTTCTTCGACCGTATAGTCGCCCTTGAAATCTCGCGAGGACCCGTAGCCTCTCAACTCCATGAAAGCAAAGGTATAGCGCTCGGTATCGAAATAACTTCGCGCGTGATCCCATGTATGACGGCAACCATAAAAATCATGCATCACTACAACACCGTCGGGGCCGCCGCCATATAGCTCATGTCCAATGATCATCTAAACAAACTCCGCCGTGGGTCTTGAACTCGACGGCTATGATAAATTGATTTGCTCACAAACAACGACCAGCCAATGTCCGAAAAAACCCCGCTTGAGCTTCTCGCTACACAAGACCCTGTCATGGCCGATCTAATCGTTGAGTATGGTTCGTGCCCATTACTGAGAGGCAAAGGTGACCCGATCGATTCGCTATTTGGCGCGATCATGGGGCAACAGATTTCTGCTAACGTCGCGCGCACGCTGCGCTCCAGATTTTATGAGCGCTATGGGCGCAAATCTTCTAAGTGGGGTGAGAAGCTATGTCGCGCGCAAATCGCACAGCTTCGGAAACTGGGGCTGTCCGAAAACAAATCTCGAACCATCAAGGCCTTGGGAACAGCACTGGCTAATAATGAACTCAGCGCCGCGAAACTCAGGCGTGCGAGTGACGAAGAAGTGTTTGCAACGCTCACGGCCTTTCGCGGCGTCGGTCCCTGGACCGCTGAGATCGTATTGCTCTCGGGCCTGCGCCGCCTCGATACCTTTACCTACGGCGATCTCGGACTGAAGCGGGGAATGCAACTCGCTTATGGTTTAAGAAAGCTTCCAAGCGAGCGCCGCATGCGAGAAATATCAAAAGCTTGGCACCCTTACCGCGCTGTCGCGAGTTGGTACTTGTGGCAGGTTGCGGGCTAGCGTTGTACCGCCTTGTTGGGGTTGGGGTTGGGGTTGGAGTGCTCATGATCTCGACAATTTTCGCCGGCGTCATGGCTAACAACTTCACGGCAGCGCAAGACATTCTCCTCGCCGAAATAGCGCGAGATTTTCGCGCCACCGCGCATTTTACCGGCATCACCGCGATGAGCCCTAAGGTCGAGAGTGCAATGCGCGCCGTTGATCGACACGAGTTTGTCAGCAAGCGACAACAGCGTTCCGCGTATCGCAACCACCCACTCTCTATCGGGCACGGCCAAACCATTTCCCAACCGTTTATCGTGGCGTTAATGACCGAGCTGTTAGCGCTTGAACCCGGCGATCGGGTCCTCGAAATCGGGACAGGCTCAGGCTATCAAGCCGCGGTGCTCGCAGAGCTCGCAAGCGAGATCTTCAGCGTGGAAATTGTGGATGCTCTTGGCCGACAGGCCCGTCAACGGCTCGAAGATCTTGGGTACGCAAACGTCAAGGTAAAAATTGGTGACGGCAATCATGGCTGGTCCGATTATGCGCCGTTTGACGCCATCATTGTCACCGCTGGCGGGCGCATACCCACCGCATTACTGGCTCAACTTAAAACCGGCGGACGGATGGTTATTCCTGAAAACGTCAGCGCCAACAATCAGGAACTGATGCTCCTCACCAAATCTGCGGACGGTGAAATCACCAAAGACTCGAAGCTCCCGGTACGTTTCGTGCCGATCACCGGCGAGAACTAATTTTCCTAGCGTTCGGCCCGCAATTCGGCGCGGCGAGTGTTGGTCGCGTTGATATCCACAGCGAGCGTTTCGTCCTCGGCGCTACCAGTTAACACCACACCATAGATCCCGAGCGCACGCTCGGCCGACTC
>JBCCEV010000142.1:0-11197 GCA_039030125.1 Pseudomonadota bacterium
GGACCTTTCTGTCCTACCTGCCTTCCTCGGTATGGGAAGCTGCGCCCTGCATTACGCCTGATGATGATCCGGGCCGACGCGATGAAGAACTGCTCACTGTTGTGCCGGTCAATCGCCGGCAACTTTATGATATGCGCGAGATCTTGGCGCGAGTTTTAGACACTAATTCCTTATTCGAGATGGGCGCGACCTACGGGAAGGCGTTGATCACCATGCTGGCGCGCATCGATGGGATCCCGGTTGCCGTGATGGCCAATGATCCTTGGATTTATGCCGGTGCAATCGATGCGGACGCGGCCGAGAAAATGACGCGGTTTGTCGACCTCGCCGACACCTTTCATTTGCCCGTTGTTAACTTTGTCGATAACCCGGGATTCCTTGTCGGCGCCGATCCCGAGAGCCGCGGTACGATCCGTAAGGGCGTGCGCGCCCTGAGCGCTGTCTACCAGGCACGGACGCCTTGGTGTTCGATTATTATTCGCAAGGCATTTGGAGTCGCGGGGGCCGGGCACACCGACCATACCCGGGCGTGCCCGCGATATGCGTGGCCGTCCGGCGAGTGGGGCTCCCTACCGATCGAAGGCGGCGTTGAGGCTGCCTACAAGCGGCAAATCGCGGCCGCTGATGACCCCGATGCAATGCGGCGCGAACTCGAGGAACAGTTAGCGGCGTTGCGCGACCCGTTGCTTACCGCCGAAGTGTTCGGGGTCGAGGAAATTATCGACCCGCGCGAGACTCGCCCGCTGTTGGTCGAATTCGTGCGGCGCGCTTACCAAAACATAAAGAACGGGGGATTGGGTCCAACGAGCCGTGGCATGCGGCCTTAAAGCGACACCCCAATTTTGCTTAACATCGGTGATAATAATCCGACTGCGGCAGTGTTTTTTGCTGCCAATAACAAATCGCCTGCGGAGGAGAACAGCATGGCCTGTGTGGTACTACTTGAAATCAATGTGAAAGACGAAGCAATCGAAGGCATTAAATCGGGCCTTGGGGGTATGTTTCCCGATACGCGTGCCTATGAAGGCAATATCGACATTTATGCCACCCAAGACCAAGACAACCCCAACACCATTGTCATGGTCGAAAAATGGGAAAGCCGTCAACACTACGAAAAATATTTTGCGTGGCGTACCGAGCGAGGCGACATCGATGCCCTAGGCGAAGCTTTGGCGAGCCCGCCCAGTATTCGTTACATGGATATTCTCGACGCCTAGTTTCGTTGTGCTTCCCGAGCCTGTTTGGCAGGCTCGGGAATACGCCCCTCAGACCCCACGGCGACGCGAGGCGCGCCGATGATGTCGCGTAATTTCCAGTGGTGTTTGCTGTGGATCAGCGCTTCAACCGCCGGTGCCGTACTAACGCTAACTTGGCTGCCCGCCGCTTTCGACGGCCAAATCTATTATCCCGTTGGGGCTGACTCGTTCTACCACGCGCGCCGAATTCTCGACACGGTTGCCGCACCCCACGAATTCTACGAATTCGATCCCTACATTCACGCGCCCGAAGGCAGCCTGCTAACCTGGCCATGGGCCTATAACTGGCTTGCCGCTCAACTTATTCGCGCCGTGCTGGCGCTTACCGACATCGGCCCGCCGTTGAAGATCCTTGTTTATCTACCGCTGCTGATGTTGCCCGTGAATTTGGGATTGCTGGTGTTGTTATGCCGCATTCTCAATTTTCAGAGGTGGACGGCGGTGCTGGTGGCCATGTGCTACGCGGGTTTACCGCTAACGCGCGAACTTCATGCGGTCGGTCGCATCGATCATCATTTTCTAGAGCACTTCTTTTTCCTCGCCTACGTCGTAGCGATTGTGCATTGGACTAAGACAGAGAGCCGGGTAGGCGCGTTGACAACGGGTGCTGTCCTGGGGTTGGCGCCAGGTTTTCACTGTGGGCTAATCGTATTGCAGGGCATTTATGTGCTGACGATCCTCTTGCTTTATGCCCGCGGCAAATTTGGCTTAGGCCCTGGGGCTAAATATTTCGCCGGTGCCTTCACTGGCGCCGGTGTGCTGGTTCTATTGCCCTCTGAGGCGCTGTGGCTGGGTCGCTTTGAACTCTACTATCTCGCTGGCTTGCATGTGTTCAGTGGGCTGATTTGCCTCGCGCTTACCTTGACGCTCGCCCAACAGCGCAAGTGGGTTCCAGCCGCCATAATTGTCCTGCCATTGATCGCTGCCGCCTGCGGACTGGTGTGGGATCAGATCCATCACGGCGCCAGGTTCGTTGGCGCGGCGTTACCCTCATTGGGACAGATGATGGAGGCGCAAAGTGTACTGGGGCAGTTGCTCGCCGGAGCGCACGCAAGCATGGTGGAGCGCTATTCGGCATTGATCTATTTGATGCCCCTATTCTGGCTTGCCACGCTGTGCTTGATCATCAAGCGCGCACCCGCGTACCTGCTGAGTTTGGCGATCGCCGTATCGGCAGGCGGGCTGTTACTGTGGTTTCAGTTGCGGCTGCATTACTTTGGGACGCTGGCACTGCTGGCGCCCTTGGCGCTACTCGCCGAAAGTGTTGCGCGGCGCGTTGAAAGATTACGCTGGGGTGTTGGGATGGTTAGCGGCTTAGCCGCTCTTGCGGCTTATATCCCAGTGTTTGCTACCTATGGAACCTTTCCCGCCTTGGGCGGCGATGCGAATTACCAAGTTGCACGGCCGCTGCTCGCAAAACTCGGCGAGCGCTGTGTCGAAAAACCCGGAGTTGTCCTTGCTCACTTTGGGCACGGGCATTGGCTGCGCTACCACACGCAGTGTCAGGTGATCGCGAACAATATGATCATGACTCCGCAGCATTTTGAGAAAATAGCCCTGACCCAGATGCTGTTGGACACCGATGTACAGACCCTTCGTCGAAGCTACCCGAACATTCGCTACGTGTTTCTAACGCGCCAGGACAATCCATTGATACCCACCGTCAAGTCGGAGGTCATGGCACAAAATCCTTCGCTTGCGCGCCAACTCCTACTTGGCAAAGCTGCGCATCCAAGCGTCGAGTTGCTGGGAAAAGTTTCTTTCCAACTCGCCGATGGGACCCAATTGCCGTTCGCGGCCGCCTATGAGATCCAATAATGCGGCTCTAGGCGGCTAGCGCGCCAGTCATAGTTGGGCTGGGTTGCTAATCGTGGGCAGCGGTGCAAGGAAACGCGGCGGCCAGCGCATTGGTGACGAACTGATCCGCGGGCAAGTCACCTTCCTTGGCCGCGCGCCGAAAGTGCTTGCGAAGCGCGCCGATAACCCGTTTGCGCGTTACGGGATCGGGTAAACAAAATAATAACTCGGCGTCACCTGTCGCCGCGCTCCAATGCGATTGCACCACACCTAAGACAAAGGCGTAACAAATTTCATTGGAAACCACTTCCTCTTTATCCATGCAAGCGGCATAGATATCCGTGGCGGGCAAGCTTTCTAATAATCGATCGGTTGCGGTCGCCGGTGCGGTTATTCCCAGCAAAGTAAGAGCAGCCATCAGCAAGTGGGCTCTGGCGAGCACTAGAGCGCGAGTACGTCGCTGAAGACCCGGTCAATGGCGGCCTTATCCGCCTCGTTCATGCAAAACATTGCGAAATGAGCCCACGGCGAATCAATGACTCGGTATTGGGCACCTGCAATCATCGCTGCTTCGGCCTCGACGTCCGCGGGCGGAAAAAACATGTCCCCGCCAAACGCAGTGACGATGGTTTTGGCTTTGATCCGCGCCAGCGCCGCGCCTAAATCGCCACCGGCGTGCTGGCTTACGTCACCGTGACGCCACTTCCAGCCCATCCAAATTAAGTTATTGGGGTCCATGGGTTCGAAATAGGCTTCCCAGAACCCGGTGATGAACCCCTCCAATGAGTCGAAGCCAACCTCGCGCCAAGTCTCCTGATTGTAAAACTCCGGACACAAGCCCATCACCGACCAGGTTTCGGCGTGGCGCTTCAAGCCAATGTGAACGTCGCGCGAGTGCTTATAAAACCCGTCTTTCCACGCAGGATCGGATTTCAAGGCGTTCTCGTGGGAGCGAACAAAAAGATAATCGTGGGGGGTGGTTTTCGCGGTGCCCGCAAACGGTGCGGCGCGCTTAACCATATCCGGATAGCGCACCGCCCACTCATAGGTTTGCTCGGCACCCATCGACCAACCGGTGACGAGCTGCAACTCTGAGATCCCAAAGTGCTCGGTGATCAAGCGGTGCTGCGCGACGACGTCATCGCCGATATTGATGTTTGGAAAATTCCCGCCGTTTTGCGGTGCAGCTTGATTACTCGGTGACGATGAAAAACCGTTCGCGAACTGTCCGGGGAAAATGAAGAAGTAGCTATCGGGATTCAGCGGCCGTTCAGTGCCGAGGAACATTTCCATCGAAGCAGAAGTGCCTGACCACATGTGAGGAAATAGGATTGCATTGCTTTTATCGGCGTTGAGCGTGCCTTGGGTTTTATAAGCCAGTTTGGCGTCATTCAAAACCTCGCCGTTGACCAAGCCGAAGTCGCCAAGGGCAAAGTACTCGTGAGGCCCATGCTTTTCCTCGCTGTAATAGTTTTCCTCAGTCATCGCCATCCCCTCATCTCAGCTCTAAATCAGCAAACGTTATACTGCGGTAAGCTGAGGGGAGTAAACAACCATGATTTGTCGTTCGTTCGTTTTTTATTTTCTATTGCTGGCCTGTGCCACAAATATTTGCGCCGAAGACTGGTTCCCATCGAAATGGGGCGCGCAAGACACCTTGGGCGGGGTGAACGAGATCACCTCAAAACACATCGTGAAGGCGGCAAGTCTAGTTAAGACCGGCAAGCGTTATGCGCTTGGCATGGAGATTTCGCGCGATACGCCGGCGTTCGGTTCGCGCACTGCACAAACGTTTTTGGTCTCCCATGGTGCCTTGTTCGGAAACGCGGGTGAACCGATCGGGACCGGCAAGGCCACCGGCAACGACGATTGGGCGCTATTGTTCTTTGGCGTCGGCACCCAGATCGATGGACTCGGTCACCTGGGCATCGATCACGTCTATTACAACGGCAACAAGGTGCATGATTTCTTTCATCAAAGTGGCGCTAAAAAGTTCAGCACGTCCGATATACCGCCGATCGTCACCCGTGGTGTGGTGTTGGATATCGTCGGGTACATGAAGGAGCACGATCCCGAGCAGGTTTTAACGATCGACGGCAAAGAAATGCTTAAACCCTCGGTTGCGGTCAATAAGCCCGAACTTGTGGCGGCGATGACGCGCCAAGGGCTCAGTATCGGTAAGGGCGAGGTGATCATTATCCATACCGGCTACATGGCGATGATCGATATCGACAAACCACGCTACATGAAATCGTTGCCGGGTCTCGGCGTCGATGGCGCGCTGTTTCTTGCGGCGTTTGACCCTGTCGCGATCGGCGGTGATACCTTTGGTCTGGAAATCATGCCGGGCGAGAAGGAGGGCTTGGTACTCCCCGTGCACATGGAGCTGCTACCGAAGCGCGGCATCTATATTCTTGAGAACATCGTGACCGAGGCGCTTGTGGCCGATGAAGCCTGGGAGTTTATGTTTGTTCTGGGGCAGGCCCGGGTCAAAGGTACGGTGCAGATGGTCATTAACCCGGTTGCAATTCGATAGCTACCAAAAAAGGAGAACGCAATCATGTCTCATGCAGCAATAGCACCCGGCAAGGTCGCGGTGATTACCGGCGCCGCCGATGGAATCGGCCTTGCGGCTGCCAAGTATTTCGCCGGGCAGGGCATGAACGTCTTAATGGCCGACATCAACGAACTCGGCGGGCCGGCCGAAGCAGTAACGGCAAGCGCGGGTGGTGACGTCCGCGTTGAGACGCGCCAGCTCGATGTCTCGGATCGCGCGCAGGTCGAGGGTTTGAAAAACCACGCCTATGATCTTTTTGGTCAGGTCGATGTTTTGATGAATAACGCCGGCACGGGCGGCAAGACCCACGCTTGGGATCTTTACGAGGAATGGCAGCGGATCATCGGCGTGAATCTATGGGGCATCGTCCACGGTGTTCATGCCTTCGCCGAGACCATGATCGCGCAAAACGCACCTGGTCTTATCATCAACACCGGCTCGAAGCAGGGCATCACCAATCCGCCGGGTAATCCTGCGTACAACGTAAGCAAAGCAGGCGTTAAAACCGCCACCGAGGTTTTGCAGCACACGCTTCGCAACACTGAGGGCTGCCAGGTCACAGCGCACCTGTTGGTGCCGGGATTTACCTATACAGGTCTGATCAGGCGCCACGTCAGTGAAAAACCCGCCGGCGCCTGGGATTCAGAACAGGTCGTTGATTACATGGTTGAGAAGCTGGCGCAGGGCAGCTTTTATATTATTTGCCCGGACAATGAGGTGAGCGAGGCAGCGGACGCCAAACGCGTACTTTGGGGCGCCGGCGATATCGCTTATGACCGCGCGCCGTTATCGCGTTGGGAAGGTAATTACGGTGATGAATTTGAGGCGTTCCAGCCCTAAAGCCGGATGTCTATTTAGGATTGAATTTAAAGTGAGCGACGGCGGTAACGCAGTCTGAGGTGGACTGAAACCGTCGTTCGCGATCGGCGGTTATGGTTTTGTCTATCAGCGGTTGGTAGCGCCGCAGTGCTTCGGGGAGTTGGGGCGGGCCGGTACTCATTCGCTTTTTGTTGACTTCCGGAAGCGTCATCCCGTCGTAGGGCGTTTTACCAGTCAAAATTTCGAACAGGATGATCCCAAAACTATACAAGTCGGAACGATAGTCGACAATTTCGCCGATCGCCTGCTCTGGGCTCATATACATCGGTGTTCCCTGCACGGTGCCCAGAATATTGAAAGTGTTGCGCATATCGGTGCCGGATTTCGCTAGTCCGAAATCGATGAGGACCAATGTTCCATCTTCACGGCGCATCACGTTGGCGGGTTTCAAATCACGGTGCAAAACCTTACGGCTGTGCAATGCCTCCAACGCCCGCGCGATTTGGAAACCAAAATCGATCCCATCCTCGGGGCTAATCGGTTCCAGCAACCGTTGTTTCAAATCGCCCAACGGGAAGTATTCGATACACAAGAACGCAAAAGTGTCCGTTAGACCGTAGTCGTAAAGATTGACGATGCGTTTGTTGTCGATTTTAGAGACCACATCGCACTCAAACCGGAAGCGTTCCCGGAGCTGTTCAGACAGTGAGTCGGCCGCGGAAAGGTCAACGATTTTGAGGACGACATCTTCTTCGTGGCCGGTCTTTTTGGCCAGGAAGATTTGCGCGGTTCCGCCGGAGCCGATCGGACGAATGATTTGGTAACCGGGGAGTTCGGGGGCGCCGTGAATCGATCGCGGTGCCGAAGGCTTTTTGATCATGCGGTCGCGCGAGTCACCGCTGTTGAGGGCATGAAGCTCCAGCGCGCCATCGACCATTTCGACGATTTCGCGCCGCGACAATCCTGCTGCGGGGAGGTAGTCGGCGACGCCAAACTTCATCATGCGAACCGCTTGGCGCTCCGAGCCGTTGCTCGCCATGATCACGACCGGAGGGCTTTGCGGGTAGGTGTCGAGCGCGCCCAGAGTATAAAGATTGGCGACGGTGTCGGCGCTTGAGTTTTCAAAGTCGATGGCGACGATGACAATTTCCACGCCTTCGCAAGCGGCGAGCGACTCGTTGAGGCGGGTAAAGAGCTCCGTTTCGCACGGTCCATGAGTCGGATCGATCTCGCCGAGCAACAGTTTGCTTCGTCGTTCACTAAACCCGACCAGGTGGAGTTTCATCGCTTCGAGATCCTATCGCGCACGGGGAGCAATCCTCTGTGAATCGTTCCCGAGTCATTCACAAGCTAGAGCGAGAGTGAAAAATATACACTAAATAGCTGAAAAATATAAAGCGTTAGCGGAATAATCAGGGATTACTTGAGGTGGCTTCGAACCATGGCAGAACGATGTGCTCATTGATTGCATACGTCAGTGCATGTCCCCAGTCGGGTAGTTCCGTATAGGTCAGATTGTAATCAAGCTGATTTAACAGCGCGTTGGTCGAGCGCACGGTGGCGACGGGAAAGATTGCGTCCAAAGCCCCATGCACGACATGCAACGGCAAGCTCTTAGCGTGGCCGGCGCGAAGTTGCGGATCGATCGTTGGCGGCAAGACGCCGGCGATCGGCGCAACGGCGGCGAATCGTTCAGGGTGTCCCAAGCCCAGAATGTAGCTGAAAGTCCCGCCGTCGGAGAGCCCGGAGAGGTAAATCCGGCTCTGATCGATGGACAAGCGTGCGCAGACCTTATCCAGCATGCTCATCACCGATTGCATATCCGTCGCTGGGTGTGGGATGGACCAGGTTTGGCCGACCGATTTTGGCGATAGCGCCACATAGCCATAGGTGTTGGCGAGTCGTAACCACGTCCATAGGTATTCGCGACCCTGACCATAGCCGCCGTGGAGACAAACAATAAGCGGCCATTCGTTTTGGGGATCGTAAACCTCGGGCACGAACAACGAGTATTCGAAGTGCGAATCGCTACGCTCGAAGTGTCGCAAACCTGCATCTGAGGCGGCCTTTAGCCTGGGTGTCGTCGCGGTGCCCGCCACTACGAAGTGGTCGGATATGACGGAGAATTTGTGCCGTTCGGCATAAAGCGTTTCCAGTGCACGGCACTGGCGCGCGCGACTGGCGAGATAAGCAGAGGCGAAGTTTGGCCAGCCGGAGTCGTCGACGAACAGCCGATAGGCCTCGCGCAGATCAGCTAATACGTTGGTGAGAATTACCGCCCGAGGATCGGTGTTGTTTTGCACGTGCTCAAAGGCGCGATCAAGCGATCCGCCAGTGCCGTGCTTAAGCTCTTTCTGGGCAATGTGCGCCTTTTGAAACAAGATCGATTGCTGCACGTCCTCCAAATTCTCAAGGAACTCAACAACGGTGTGCTCGACTTGGTCCAACGGCGCTAGGACGGCGAGGCCGATCGACCTCGGCTAGGCGGCCTGCGCGCGTGCTTTGAGTGTGACGCAGTCCGGCGCGAAGCGCATTGCTGCGCCGGTCTTCTCTTGCAACTCGTCCTCGCCGATCCCATCGACCAGGCCTTTGCAGGTGAGCTGACCGGCGTCGATATGGATGATTGCGAGATCGGAATACACACGATTGACGCAGCCCACGCCAGTGAGCGGCAGCGTGCAGGTTTCCACGACCTTCGGGGCACCATTCTTGCTGACGTGGCTTGAGAGCATGACCCATACCTGCTTGGCACCGGCAACCAGATCCATCGCACCGCCGACGGCTGGCGGGCGTGGCCCCGGCAAGGACCAATTGGCGATATCGCCGTTGGCGGCAACTTCGTAAGCGCCAAGAATAGAAATATCAATGTGGCCACCGCGGATCATGGCGAAGGAATCCGCATGATGGAAAAACGCAGCGCCGGCGACCGTGGTCACCGCTTGCTTGCCGGCGTTGATCATGTCCCAGTCTTCTTCCCCCTCCGGCGCATTGGGGCCCATGCCGAGAACGCCGTTTTCGGTGTGCAAAACGAATTCGCGATCCTTAGGCAATACCCCACCGACCAGCATGGGCATTCCGATCCCAAGGTTCACGTAGCTCCCCTCGGCGATGTCTTCGGCCACATAGCTTGCGATATCGAGCGAAGATAAACTCATACTGTGCCTCCTACCTCGACCATACGATCTACGAATATCCCGGGCGTCACGACCACTTCGGGGTCTACCATATCAACAAACTTGCGGACTTCAACCAAGGTGGTCGAAGCCGACATTGCCATCACCGGATTGAAATTTCGCGCCGCTTTGCGATAGGTCAGATTGCCCCAGCGATCGCCGGTCGCGGCATGGACTAGAGCCACATCGCATTTGATGCCGCGTTCCATGACGTAGTGCCGACCGTCAAATTCTCGGGTTTCTTTACCGTCCTCCAAGGGCGTGCCGTAGGCCGTCGCGGTAAAAAAGGCGGGAATTCCCGCGCCACCGGCGCGCAGCCGCTCGGCCATGGTTCCCTGGGGAACAATCTCAAGATCGATCTTGCCGGCCTTGTACAAGTCTTCAAAAATCCGCGAATTCGAAGAGCGTGGAAAGGTACACACCATCTTGCCAACGCAACCTGACTTAATGAGCAATCCGAGACCGTAGTCACCCGAGCCGACACCGTTACTTACCACGGTGAGGCCCTTGAGCCCTAGCTCGCGGACGGCGTCGATCAATTGCGTGGCGACGCCCGCGTCACCAAAACCGCCCAGCGCTACAATCGCGCCGTCGCGAAGATCGGGGCAGTTGGTGACCATATCGGCGAGCGAATCACAGCGTTTGTCAATCATCACTTAATCTTGTGGATTTGGAAGCCGGCGATTTTCCAACTCGCCAACTTCTTTGGCAACCGCTCGTTGAAGGCTACTTCCCTTTGTAGACCGGCGCGCGCTTCTCCATGAAAGCTCGTGGCCCTTCCTGGGCGTCCTCGGTCTTGAACACCGGCGCAGAAATCTCCGTTTCAAGCTTGAGCGCATCTTGTTCTGGCAGCCCCAGGCATTCGCGCGCCGAGCGGCGTATAGCGCGCACCGCGAGGGGGCCGTTAGCCGCGATTTTGGCCGCGATTTCCCGTGCCTTCGCCAGCGGGTCTTCATCAATGTAGTTCAAAAAACCATAGCCCAAGGCTTGCTCAGCGGTGATCAGATCGCCGGTCAACAGCAGCTCCATCGCCTTCGCATGTGGCAATTGGTGGGGCAGACGGACGGTCGAGCCGCCGGCCGGAAAGATCGCCCACTTAACTTCTTGAACGCCGAATTTCGCGGCAGCGACCGAAACGCGAATATCGGTGCCTTGGACGACCTCCATGCCGCCCGCGATCGCATGCCCATTGATTGCCGCGATGACCGGCTTGACGGCATCAAAACTTCTAAGGAAAGCACATTCAAAAATGTCCGGCTCGGCAAGAACTTTTTCATCCCATTCGTTCTCTGCTTGGCGCGCGCCTGAGATCAGCGGAATCAATTGACCGAGATCGGCGCCTGCGCAAAACGCCGAGCCGGTCCCCGTAATAATTGCGACACGGACCTCATCGTCATCGCGAATATCGCGCCACGCTTGGGCGAGTCTGACCGCAACTTCGGGGTTCACCGCGTTACGGGCATCGGGGCGATTTAAAGTAACGACGGCAATCTGATTTTCGACAGCGTAATCAACAACAGCCATAAAGTATCTCCAAATAATTCAGGCCGCGGTGGCGGACGGTCTGATCACAACAGGATCTCAATCTTTGTCGA
>JBCCEV010000143.1:0-11141 GCA_039030125.1 Pseudomonadota bacterium
CCGATCCGCACAGTCCTGACATACGCACCTTCTGTTACCAATTCGACCCCTGGGATCGCTCTGGCAGCGAGAAATTCAAGCATTGTTTGCCAAGCAAATGGTGGGCGGTAGTCAATGCGAAAGGACAGCAGGCCCATTTCCTTATCCGAAGCCGGGTTCGCGTTAACGTAGTGTTTGCGCAATGCTCGTGGGCTTAAGCCGTAGCGCGCTTTGAACAGATCGTTGAAGCGCCGCAAGCTGTCGAAACCAGCGCCAAACGCCGCGTCGGTGATCGATAAATCGGTTTCGGTGAGTAGTTGTTTGGCATGGAGCAAACGCTGTGTCTGGGCGAGTTCAATTGGGGTGACGCCGAGTTCCTGATTCAATGCGCGGCGTAAATGACGAGCGGTGACACCATATTCCCCGGCTAAGGACTCGACACTGCCGTGATTGAGCGCACCGTCCTCAATTCGGCGGAGCGCAAAGCGCGCGAGCCTCGACAGCGCGTCGACTTTCGCGTCACCGGGTGCCAACTCCGGGCGGCACATCAGGCACGGGCGAAATCCGGCTTTCTCGGCGGCTGCTGCGTGTTCATGGAACGTGCAGTTCTCGAATTTCGGGACCTTGGCCGGACACACCGGCCGACAATAAATACCGGTCGATGTCACACCAACAAACCAGCGGCCGTCGAATCTCGGATCGTGGGATTTGAGTGCGGCGTAGCGTGCCCTGCGATCAGCGTCTTTCATGCGGGCTATTTTTAGGCACTATGAAAAAGAAAACTAGCTGTTTTCGGACCTATCGATAAAAGCATTTGCCAGGGCATATAATTTGTATCAAATGGTCGATCTGGCAACGATTTGCCCCGGCTGCATGTCCAGCGGGGTTTCCGAAGTAACCTGTCCTCAGTGTGGCTACGTTGTAGGCGAAGATCGCAACGTTCATGCGCTCCCAGAGCGGACCGTGCTCCAAGATCGTTTTTTTTTAGGGCGTCTATTGGGCCGCCCAGGCGGTTACGGTTTGACGTACCTTGCCTGGGATTTGACGTTAGAAATCACCGTTGCCATCAAAGAGTATCTGCCGCAACGCCTAGCCGCGCGGAACCCAGGCGCAACCACGATAGTCGCTAATTCCGAGGTCGATCAAACAACGTTCGATGAAGGCCTGCGCGAGTTTTTGGATGAGGCGCGTGTTCTGGTTCGTTTCCAGCATCAGAATATCGCTCGCGTGCGAGATTTCTTCGAGGAAAACAACACCGCCTACTTGGTCATGGAATACTACGAAGGGATGTCGTTAGCGGAACGTTTCGTTGAACAGCGTCGATTGTTCTCCGCCGATGAAGCGGTTGGCTGCATGGCCCGGATCCTTGATGGCTTACAAACGGTTCACGAAGATGGCTATCTTCATCGCGATATCAAACCGGCCAACATCTACATTACGGAGGATGAAACACCGATATTGCTGGACTTCGGTGCCGCCCGGCATGCGCTGGGCGAAGAGACCGAAAGTCTCACCGTGATCCTAACGCCTGGGTTCGCACCTTTTGAGCAATACCTCAGGCGCGGCAAACAGGGACCCTGGAGCGACATCTACAGTGTTGGCGCCACGCTTTATTTCTTATTATCAGGCACCAAACCGCCGCCCGCATTGGACCGCCAAGATGACGACGAGCTGGAAGCGCTCATTGATCTCAATGGCGAACTACCGCTTGCGGTAAATGATGCCGTGATGCAGGCGCTTGCGGTCGATCCGGCCTCGCGCCCGCAATCCGCCAAGGCGTTCGCTACAACGCTAAGAGCCGCTATTGCGAATGCCGACACTGAACGGTTCGAGCGGGTCGACAAATCCAAATCGCGCGTTTCACGCACCGCGCTGGGTGTCGCGCTTCTCGTCATCGTCTTGTCACTTGGTGGCTGGTGGTTCTCGCAGCCCTCACACCAAGACCTATCAGCAGCACCCACCGACACCCAAGCTGAGCCCGCGCTAGAAGCGCTCGCGCCGGTGGCCAAGCCCACCGCGCCTCCGACGGTGAGTGATGCTGTTGTCGAAAGATCCGATGGAACAGCCCGTCTCGAGGTTCCATTTCCGCGTCGCCGACCACCGCCGGAAGCGGTTGAAGCATGTGTCGGACAGCGATTGGGCGATGTCTGTGAGATCAACGCTCCCCACGGTTTTATCACCGGCGAGTGTGTGCAAATGAGAGAGGATTTCGCGTGTCGACCAAATCGGGGGCCGGGAGGACCCGGGGGACTAGGCCCGCCACCAAGACCGCGCCCTGAAGGGCAATAAATGAGTTGTCGCCAGTGACGGATATTAGGCCGCATGGCTCAATGTTGACCGACGAACGGATCGCCGCGATGACGGCGGCCAAGCTTTGGCCGAACCGTAGTGCGCTTGACGCATTGGCGCACGCGCTTGAGCATTTCCCCGATCGGGTCTACCTCACCGACCACAATAGCGAAACGACGTTAACGACCACGCTTTCGTATCGACAGATCGATCGCCTAAGTCGCCGGATCGCCATCGGCCTCAGTCATTTTGGCGTGCAACGTGGCGATGTCGTCGCCTTGCAGCTACCCAACTGGTGGGAATTCATAGCAATCCATTTGGCGTGCCTTCGGATCGGGGCGATTACAAACCCTTTGATGCCAATTTTCCGCGAGCGCGAATTGCATTTCATGTTGTCGTATGCGGAAACGAAAGTGCTGTTCGTGCCGCGCGTTTTTCGCGGTTTCGAGTATCTGCCCATGGCGCAGGCCTTGGCTGCCGAGATCGAAACCTTGAAATGCGTTTTCGCGATCGGTGGCCATGGCGATCATGACTTCGCTGACGCCTTCATCGCCCGTCGCTGGGAAGATCAGGTGTCTGAGATGAAGCTCGACAATACTCCTATCTCACCGAACGATGTCATTGAGCTTTGCTATACCTCAGGCACAACGGGTCAGCCGAAGGGCGTGCTGCACACCGCCAATACGCTGCGTGCGGGTGTGGAGTCGGCGCTGCGGTTGGGCCTCGATGAAAAAACCGTCGTGTTGATGGCCTCGCCCTTGGCCCATCAGACTGGATTCCTCTACGGGATGCTGATGCCGCTAGTTGTGGGCGGCCGATTGGTGCTGCAGGATATCTGGGATGCTCGGCAAGCCGCGCGGCTGATTCATGACGAACAAGTTTCATTCACCATGGGCGCCACGCCATTCCTCAGCGATCTAACAGAATCACAGGGGTGGGGAATCTATAGCCCGGCGTCGCTGGAATATTTCGTTTGCGCGGGCGCGCCGATCCCTCGGGTGTTGGCGAAAGCGGCCGCCGCTACGCTCGGAGCCAAGATCGTCGCCGGTTGGGGGATGAGTGAAAACGGACTGGTGACCATGACGCTGCCCTCTGACGCAGATGACAAGGTTTTCGGTACCGACGGTGTCGGCTGGCGGGGGCAAGAGGTGCGGGTCGTCGATGAAGATGCGCGCACGGTCCCATTCGACACCGAAGGTGCGCTGCAAACCCGCGGCTGTGCGAATTTTGTTGGATATTTGAACAAGCCTGAAGCTTACGACGTCGATGATGAGGGTTGGTTTAACACCGGTGATAATGCGGCAATGGATGCCGATGGCTATATTCGGATCACCAGTCGCGCCAAGGACATCATCATCCGCGGCGGCGAGAATGTTCCGGTCGTCGAGGTCGAAGAGCTGCTCTATCGGCATCCCGCCGTGCAGGATGCCGCCATCGTCGCGATGCCAGATCCGAGGTTGGGTGAACGAGGCTGCGCCTTCGTGAGCTTAAAAGCGACGCAGACTTTGAGCTTTGAAGACCTGCAAGATTATTTTCAGCGCGAGAAACTCGCTAAAAATTACTGGCCGGAGCGCTTGGAAATTATCGAGGAATTTCCGAGAACCCCGAGCGGTAAAATCCAAAAATTCGAGCTTCGCGAGATCGCGGCGAAATTTTCAACTGGCACTTAGATTTGTGACCACATACAAACAGGGGCCGATGGCTTTATCGCTATTACCAGTCAGTTTCGCAACCGCGTAATCAGCGGCATCGAGAGACGCTAAAAACCCCTCAACGGCTTTTGTTTCCTCGCGCCCGCCCGGGTGGCCCCGGTAGCAAGCGATGGTCAGTACACCGCCTTGGCGAAGCAGCGCCAGCGCTTGCGAAATCGCACTGACACTCGAAGCAGGTTGCGTGATCAGGGTTTGGTCGCCGCCCGGCAAGTACCCCAAATTAAACATAATCGCGCCAATATCGCCGATCCGCTGACGCTCAAGGTGGGCGCCGAGACGTGCATGATCGAGCTTGGTCACCCGCACGTTGTTAAATCCCGCATCCTCGATGCGTGCCTTGGTTCGTTCAATAGCCAGGGGCTGAATATCGAAAGCGTGAACGGTGCCGTCAAAACCGACTTGTTCGGCGAGAAAAACCGTATCGTTGCCGTTGCCGCAAGTTGCATCAATGGCACTTTCGCCGACTCGCAAGGCGTCCGCCACCGCCAGATGCGCGAGCCGCGTGATACGGGCCGTTTGGGTCTGGCCCCGCGCGCCGCGCAGGCGGATGTGGTGAGCTAAGTCGTATGCAGGGTCGATTGGCGCATCGGAACTTAGCGCCGCAATAAGCTGTTGCGCCAAAAGCGGTGCCTGTAACGCACCGTGCGATCCCAGGCCATTGAAGATACCTAGGTTTGGATAACTTTGATGACAGCCGATAACGGGGTGGCGACCGCGCACAATAGGTCGAGTTGCGGAGGTCTGAGCGACGACTTCAAAGGGTAACCTCAGGAAGCGTTGGGTCTTGTCAACGAGTTCTTCAACGGCCACTTTCGTCGCTCCCGAATCGAGCCTATCGCGGTCATAGGTCGCACCGATCCGAAAACGGTGCTCTCCGCTCGCGTATAGCCAGGCTTCGCCCTTAATCAGTCGATTTTCAACCAGTCCAGGGACGAGGATCTCAAGTTGCTCGCCGCGCGCCGGTTCCGCCATTAAATCGTTAAACCAATGATGGCGAAACTCGAGATGCCCGCGGCAGAAAATTAAATGCCGTCCATGCAGTTGCAGCCGGGGGAGAACAAACCCATCGGCTGAAATTTGGATTTCGTTGTCGTGCGTCGGCTGGGTAATCAGCTTGCACGTTTTGCGAAGGAGGTGGCGGGTGCCGGCTAAATAGTCGGTGACGTGGAGTCGTGCCGCTGGTAGTGCTATGGCGCCCAGGGGGGCGCGGTAGCGACCGGTATCCAAATTGATATGGTGCACGGCACGGTCGGGAAATGTAGCGGCGAGACGGTCACGAATAACCGCGGGGTCGCTGTCTTCGGTAAGTATATTGACCTGGTTGAGTTCTTCTAAGACCGGGTGCTCGAGGGCGCGGGCGACACTGTCATAGAACGGTTTCGCGACAGACCAGAATTCGGGCCACCGCCAGGTCGTGGCGAGACGCGGCCCACTAGTGGGGGAAATCAAACCAGCACTCGTCCACGAAGCAGCCCTGGGGCTTTTTGAATCGATGACTAGAAAATCGATTCCCCGCCGCCGGCATTCCCACGCGAGCGCCGATCCTGCCAGGCCCTGACCAACAATCAGGATGTCAACGGAACGCATAAACGTTCACGCGAGTGCGGCTAACCGCCGACGGGGAGGGTCAGCACTGGCGCGGCCGATTGATTACCCTTGGACTGCAGCGCATAGAGCAGACCGAGTAAGGAAAAGGTCGATTTTGAATCGAGGTCGCTGTCGTCGATATAAAACCAATGCCCGCGGTAGTCGAGGGCAACTGCGGGGTTCTTTGGCGCTTGTGCGCTCGATTGGACCGCCAACAGACCCGCGGTCACCTGCGACCAATCGAAAGCGTTGCCCGAGTCGTCTAATGTTTGAGTCACGCGACCTGAACTTAAATCGGATCCGGGCACCGACACGCCTTGCGATAGAAAATACAAGACACCCATGAACGAACGGGTCTGCAGGTTGATGGTATCGGGCCTATGGGTCGCCTCATTAACTGTGATCCGATACTCGTTCTGTTCCGCGGAAAGGCCTAATAGTTCGCGAAGTTCCTGCAGTTGGGCGCTCTGGGCAAGTGGGTTCAACCGTAACACATAGCTTCCCGAACTCTCGTTCACGCGATACAAAATGCTGACATTCTCGCCCCGCTCAAGCTCCGCAATCAGGCCAACCGCGCGCAGGAATGATGCGTACTGCGGGGCATCGGTGGGGGTGGGGCCTGACGCACGTGGGGCGTTGTCGAGCCCATTTAGTTTTTCGACCGTTAAACGCAAGACCCGATCGATATTCCAGCCGCCAGCGTCGAGTAACAAAATCGTTTCCAAAGCAACGCGCGACATCACTTGGCGTACGAATTTTTCGCCTTGCAGTGGCGTGTAGGTGACCGTCGGTTTCTCTTCGAATGCGAAGCGCCCGCGAACTCCGTTACTGGTCGCACCATCGAAATCAAAAGTCGAGGAGATCTCCGCACTTGGCGCGATAGAGAACTGTGTGTTGAGCGCGGCCGCCTCAAGAAAATACGACGGGTCACGGTAGCGCAGTCGCACCAGATTCAGCAGCATCTGTTCGCTCTCGGTTTCGCGCATTGCCAGGTTGTAGTCGGTGCGGCTCCCCGCGATCACACTGGGGCCAAACTGCGAGCAGCCGGTGAGAGTGAGCCACATCATTGCGAGCACGACGCCGCGGATTAAATAATTTTTGTTTGCCATTCGATGATTGCGTCCAACCGTTGAGGCCGAATTATAAGGTGCCCAATGGCTTGCCGTTGGCGACGCTCGTATAATTTGCCTAAGGGATAGGGGGAATAGGATTGTCGTTCGATGAATTAATTAATTCAGTGCGGGTCGCGCTGGCGGGCGAAAAGCGGATCGCTTATCGCGTTCTCAAACGTCGGTTTGAGCTTTCCGACGATGATCTGGAGGATATTAAAGCCGATCTGATCGACGCCAAGCGATTAGCTGGCGATGAGGACGGCAAAGTAATGGTGTGGCTGGGTGAAGATGGCGGCCACAGCGGCACTTCCGCACCGGCGCTGGCGACGCCCGACGAGCCTGATCGACGACTGTTGACCGTGATGTTTTGCGACATCGTGGGTTCCACCGAGCTTTCAGCAAGATTCGATGCCGAAGAACTTCGCGAGATCATCCGCGAGTACCAGACCTTATGCGCCGCCATCATCGAGGCGCGTGAAGGGCACGTCGCCCAATATCTAGGCGACGGACTACTGGTGTACTTCGGTTATCCCCTGGCGCTGGAACACGAAGCCAGCCGCTGCGTTCAGGCGGCCTTGGAAATACTCGACGCCCTGGCCCGCCATGAACTGTTCAGCGCGCGTTTGGGTGAGCCGCTGCGCGTGCGTATTGGAATCCATACGGGGCCGGTGGTGATTGGCGAGATGGGTGGCGCCAATCGACCCGAGCGCCTCGCGCTCGGGGAAACACCAAATATCGCGGCACGCGTCCAATCGGTGGCGCGACCCAACGAGATTTTAGTCACCGCGGCCACACACCGACTCGTGACCGGGCTCTACGATTGCGAATTGCATGGCCCCTACAGTCTGAAGGGCGTGGCTGAGTCCGTTGAGTTATTCACCGTGGTTGGTGAAGGCGCGGCGATTAACCGATTTGAAGTCGCATTAAGTACCGGAAATCTCTCTAAGTTTGTCGGGCGAGGCGAGGAATTGACGGTTCTTGAGGGCCGCTGGGAAAAGGTTAAACAGGGCGAATCGCGCGTCGTTTTGCTAAGCGGCGATCCTGGCATGGGGAAATCTCGCTTGGTTCAGGAATTCAAGCGCCGGGTTGGGGAAAGTGCACGGCATATGACGTTGCGTTGTTCGCCAAATCATCAACAAAGCGCCTACTACCCGTTTTTACAATTCATTAAGCAGGCCTTTTCAATCGAGAATCGAGATAACCCCGAGGAGCAGCTCAAAAAAGTGCAGGCCGGGTTGGCCGAATACCAGTTCGCCAATGACGAAACGGCGGCTCTCTATGCGTTACTGCTCGGCTTGCCAGCGCCAAACGCGTCGGGTGTCGAGTCGTATGCCCCGGAAGCACGAAAATCCTTGCTTTACGAGACAGCGGCGCAATGGATGCACGAGGAAGCGGCTCGCGGGCCGGTCGTTTTGTTTCTCGACGATCTGCACTGGATGGACCAGGCTTCAAGTGACTTGCTCGCCTCGGTCGTCAGCCAGATCGGCAATGCGGGCGTGCTGACAATCTTGGCCTTTCGCTCAGATTATTCAGTGATATGGGATCATGCCGGTCGCTTTGATCAGCTAGCCGTGGCGCAGTTGCCGGCGGCAGATGTCGAAACAATGATTGAGCAGGTCGCCGCTCCGCACGAAGTCCCGGCGAGCTTGGTTGAATACATTAAAGACAAAACCGACGGGATTCCGCTCTACGTTGAAGAACTTACCCAGAGCATTCTCGAATCAGGGGTGCTGGATTCAAGTTCAAGTACAACGATTAAAGATATCGCGGTCCCTGAAACGCTCCAGGATTCGCTTGAGGCTCGCATCGATCGCTGCCCAAATGGCAAATCGATTGCGCAGTGGGGCGCGGTAATCGGGCGTGAATTCAGCCACGATTTGTTGGTTAGCGTCGTCGATGATCGCGCCTTGGTCTCGCAGGGTATCGACGAACTCCTTGAGGCCGAGCTGATTTACCGGAGCGGATCGCCGACAGATTTGAGATATATTTTCAAGCACGCTTTATTACGTGACACGGCCTATGAGTCACTCCTAATCAAGCATCGGCGTGCTTACCACGCGGCGATTGTAGATGTGCTGGAGAAGAATTTCTCGGAAATCGTCGAACGTGAACCGGAAGTCATAGCCAATCATCTTGTTGAGGCGGGGATCCACCAGCGCGCGATCGACCATTTATATGTCGCCAGCGAGCGGGCCATCGAAAATTCAGCCGGCAAGCTCGCCCAGAATCATCTGCGGCACGCACTGGAAATCCTGCCCACGATCACGGACACCAAAGAGCGTGCGCAAACGGAGCTGCGGCTACTTTTGCTACTCGGGCCATTGGTGAGCGCTTCACGCGGTAATGCCTCAGGCGAGGTCGAAGATATCTACAAACGAGCGCTTGCGCTGTGTGATACCGCTAAGGACGCACACGCGCGTTTTGCCGCCTATTTCGGACTGCGCGCATTTTATCTAGCGCGCTCTGATCTCGCCTCGGCTCATGATATGGGGCTTGCACTGCATCGCACCGCGACCCACGGCAACGATAAAGGCCTTCTATTGGAAGCCAACGTCGCGCTTTCAAGTTCGTATTTTTTCAAGGGCGAATTCGCCCGCGTGATTGAACACGCAGAACAAGGCCTAGACGTCTACGACGAAACCGCTCACGCCGGCCATGCGTTCATCTATGGCTTGGAGCCGGGCTGTATTTGCATGATCCGCTATGCGATGGTGATGTGGATGAGAGGTGATTTGGCGCGCGCAGGCAGCATGCAATCCGCCGCTCTGAGTCGAGTTGAGAGCCTTGGGCATGCACTCACGCAAGCGTTTGTATACGCTAATGCATCAACGGCGGCTAGCTGGCAAAGCAATCACCTGGAAGTCCTGCGCTTGTGCAAGGCCGCGTTGAATTTGGCCGAGGAATTCGATGTCACCTTTTTGCGCGGTTGGAGTTTGATTCAGCAGGGTCACGCCAAGGTGATGAGTGGTCAGCAAGAGGGTATGAGCGATATTGAACGTGCCTACGAGATTCTTGATGGCGATGCGTTTGACACGCCGCTTCGGTCGCAATTGATGTATTCATGGTTCACCACCCTCACTGCCGAAGCGTACGGTGAGTTAGGGAAAGCCGAGCGCGGGCTCGCGTTGCTTCCTGAGGCCATCGCTTTGATTGAAAAGACACAGAGCCGCTATTCAGAAGCGCAGTTGTTTCGCGTGCGCGGAGAATTGCTTGCGCAATTAAATCTCAAGACCGAGGCGCGTGAATCAATTGCGCGCTCGCTAGATATTTCATTATCAACCAATGCCAGGAGCTTCGCCTTACAGGCAGCAACTGCACTTGTTGAGCTAGAGGGACAAAGCCAAGGCGTCTCAGATGAAGCACGCGCCACCCTCCGCTCGACCCTGGATTGGTTTCCTGCCGGGGTCCGCAATTACGATCTAGATCGAGCGCGGCAGTTGCTTAACAACACCGAGTGAGGCGAGGACATGTTTGATTCCGTAAAGCCCTTGGCCATCATGTTTTTGATGCTTCTGTTTGGACCGCCGCTGCATGTCCAAGCGGCAAACTGCGATCGGATCGAGGACGCCGAAGCGCGCGCTTGTTGCGAGCAAAATCTACCCGATCATTCGATGCGCCAGGAGGTGCGCCTGACCGTGGCCGACGAGCGCGGCACGGTCAGCAACTTGGCTGCACGCTTGTATTGGAAAAAATTCGAGCTACGCGCCAAGGCCCGCGTTGAACTCACCGCACCTGCCCGCCAATCGGGGACGGTGGTGCTGTTGACCGAGCAAGAAAGCGACGAGGAAGACCCATTGCCTGAACCGGAGGTCGTGCTTTATAAGCCCGGCGAGCGGCGCGATCGATTGATCACCGTGAGTGCGCTATCAGGCGAAATGTTGGGCACGGATTTCAGTTATGAGGACTTCGCGCACTTCTACGGGACAAATGCGGATGTCAATATCCAACGCTTAGCGGATGAACAATGGGAAGGTCGCGAAACATTCGTTATTCAATCAAAACCCTCCGATCCCGACGCCGCTTTTGATCGAGGTTCAACCTACACGCACGTCACCACACGTTTTGACCGGGAGCGGTGCGTCCCCTTGAATACCCGCTTTTTTGAAGAAGACGATGAGCTGCGTAAAGAACTCATCGCCGACGCCGAGGAAATTCGCGAGGTCGATGGCAGATGGATTCCGCACCGTTTGACGATGCACGATTACGCCGAGGATTCCCGAACCATACTCTTCGTTGACGAAGTGGACTTTAACGCCGACTTAAAGCGGCGCTTGTTTGACCGTTCATCGCTTAAACGCGGCCGCTGATCGCCTGGCATCGCACTGATGGTGCGCCCATATCTGGTTAACTGGGTTATCAATCGGTCGTGGCTCGTAGTTGCCGTCAGCGTGCTCCTGAGCGGTGTTGCGCTGCACGGTCTTGTGAACTTTGAAACCGGCGCTCTTAAACTACAAATTGACTC
>JBCCEV010000144.1:0-11121 GCA_039030125.1 Pseudomonadota bacterium
GTTGGGGTCGCGAGTTCGAGTCTCGTTTCCCGCTCCAAAATTGAATCAAGGGGTTAAAGCCCTTTTTCGTGGCCGACCAAATCGATGCTATCGGCGCATCGCACCCTGCCTTGCCAAGCCTGAAGCGGCGAGTTCGAGCCTCGTTTCTCGCTCCGGTATTCTTTGCGCACTTAGCCAAACCCGGCATTCCAGCTTTGCCGCTCGCTCGCGGGGATGGACGTTTTCAAAAAATCCTTTCATCGGCAAATGTGTGCGTGCCTCGTTTGTGACAGCTATCGCATTTTGACGAATTCCAAGCCATGAGCTGAGCTTTTTTGGGAATTTTTCCCTGCTGGCCTGAATCGCAGAGAACTATCTTCCGCCTGCCCTGGACAACGATTGGTTGTTCAAAAACAAAAAGACGCGGGAGGAGCGAGGGTATGCGAGACCCTAACGCGAACCGCACGGACGCCCTGAATTCGAGCGACGATGAAGCTGTGGTCGATGTGTCTGATGACGGTCGGATCATGGACGCGAATCGCGGTTTTCTCGAAGCCACAGGATGTGATTTAGACACGATTGAAGGTCAGCAACCGTCGGTCGCCGCCGGGGTTGCTATGGCATCTGATCTCTTGGACGCGCTGGATGACGGCGCCTTCCTCGAAGCCCGCTATCGAAAGCAGGATAGAGGGGATAGCGAAGTCTGGGTGATGCACTCGCACGCGCACGATCGCGACGAGGAACGCCCGGTCAAGGTTGCTTATTGGAAAGGCGAGCGCGACGCCCAAGCGGAGACCGTCTCCTCGGAAAGTGCGGCGAACGCCGCCGATCCCACAAGCGAGCATTTCGTCAACGAGCAGTGGCGCTGCGTGATGTTCGTCGCGCAACATATCAGCGACGCGGCGCTTGGTGAGAGTTCCCTGGAGGAAACCCTGGGTCAATCGATTGATAGCTTCGCGACTCTGCGAAAAATAATCGTGCGCTTTGGCGGTGAAATCGTTAAGAAAATAAGCGAACGCCGCGCTCTGTGCATTTTCCCCAACACCGCCGCGGCGGTGAGCGCGGCGACTGCGCTGCAAGAAACCATTCGCGAGCAAACTGAATATGCGCTGCCAATGTCAGTAGCGATTAACGAGGGCAGCGTGGTGCTTGAGCCCAACGATGTGTTTGGTCAAGCGGTCAACGTGGCGGCGCGAGTGCTGGAGCGCGCCAAGCCTGGCGAGATCCTAATGACCGGATCCGTAGATGCCGTATTGGCAGAAGATCTGCAAGCGAAATCGCGCTTCCTTGATCGCCTCTCCCTAAAGGGTATCGACAAACCGGTTAAGGTCTTTGAGTTGGTTTGGGACGAGTTCGATGTCACCCAATCGGGGCCGCGGGATAACTTAATAGAACCGATGCGCTTAAAGCTGCGCCTGCGCGGCGATGAAATTTACGTTGATGACAGGCAGTGGAGCGTCACTATCGGCCGCGGTGACGATGTCGATTTAGCGGTCAGTGACCCGATGGCCTCGCGTCGTCATTTACGTATTGAATACCGTCACGGAATTTTCGTTCTCACCGATGAAAGCGCGAATGGCACTTTTTTAAGACTTGATGATCGGGAGATTTATTTACGGCGTAACGAGCACGCGATGCTTTCAGGCAACGGACGGATCGCCTTAGGCGCGGCGTTCGAAGAGACCTCAAATATCATCGAATTTGACTGCGAGCTTGCTTAACCTCAAAACCAAAACAATCGACCCATTGCGACATCATGTTGCGCTGGGTCGATCACGCGATGGGGGACCAGTCCGTGGGATCGCGTTTCGCTAATGCAGCGGTTAAACGATGCGTCCTACGGGGTGCCGCCGACCTGCGGCTAAGAGCATCGGCAAACCGCCAACGAACAACCATGCTGCCGCCGGTATTGGCACGGGAGCTCCCGTAACCGTCAGCGCCAGTTCAAAAGTATCTTCGTCCGAGGTTTCGTTAAACCAAAAGAAATAGGTGCCCGCGCCTAACTGGCCTAGTGAGCTCCCGGTTAATGTTGGTAAGTCAAGCAGATTGGTTCCAAAAGTGCCGCCCTCGGCGTCACCGAAGAGGAAACCGCTGATCAAATGGTTGGCGGTTGGCTCCAATCCGCCGCTCGGCTGGATGGCTGGATTGAAGTTAAACGGACCAGAGAACCAACTCGTGGTGTCTCCGATCCCAAAGAAAGCCGATTGTTCGAATCCGGACAGGGTGAAGAAGTCGATGAGTTCGATCGACACCAAGGTCTGGCCCGGTGCGAGCGTGAAAGTAAGGTAGTCGGGATCGCCAAAAATGGTATCGGTCGCCGCGATAATGGTATTAACCCCTAAGTCAAACGACAGAGCGGTTGGCGCGTTCGGATCGTCGGACAAATCGCCGTCGAAAAATTCGTCGTAAGTGAGAGCATGCGCAGCGAGTGATGCACAGAGCGCTGCGATCGCGATGAGTAATCGGAATGGTATTTTCATCATTTTGGTTCCCTTGTTGGTTTGGTTATCAGGCCATGAAGCCGATTGGTTGATTTGTGCCGTCCCAGAAATTTCGGACATTGGGAAGAATTTGTTCCATTTCCACGCTGCTACCGCTAACGCCAAACCAGGACGCCAACTCACCGTAATACTGATCAGTTGATACGGTTGGCAGGAGCCTTCCCCGACCAATGTCCAGGGGGCCGCCGGTCGCAAGCGTGATCGGATATTCACCGTAAATTTCGCCGCCGTTTACCGCTCCGGGCCCCATGACCAACATGTTGCCGCCCCAGGCGTGGTCGCTACCGCGGCCATTAGAGGTCAGCGTGCGGGCGAAGTCAGAGGCCAGAAACGTTGTGACTTGCCCTTGGCAACCGAGCTCGATAACGGCGTCGTGAAAAGCCTTGAGGGCATCATCGACTTCTTCGAGATTGCGCTGCTGAGTCGTGAGCAGGTTTTGATGGTTATCCCAATTACCGTCGCCGATGAAAAATAGTTGGCGCGATTGACCCAAGGCCGCTTGCGCCGCGATGGTTTTGGCCGCGCGTTCGAATTCCTGGCCCAGACCGGTTGATGGGAATTGCGTTGCCAACTCGATTTCGTTGACACGCAGGTTGTATTCGATCGCGCCATCGATCGCGCGATCTTTCGTTTGTGCGTAACTCTGTTGTAGCAGATTTGCGTAAGTCGCTGAGGTTATGCTGTCTGTGGCGCGCGTTAGAATTCGGTCCAGAACGCTGTTCCCGCCATAACCATCCATCAGCCGCGCGCCGCTTCCGCGATTAAGAACGAAAGGCACCAATTGGTCGCCGGTAAGCATCAGGTTCTCACCGTCGATGGAGTAATTGATCGATAGCGCCGGATTGCTATTCGCGGTGTCGGATAAGATTTCGGCCATGCGACCCGCCCAGCCCGACAACGCGTCCCGGCTCTGCGGCATAGCGGTCTGCCAGTTGCGCTGGTGGGAGCTGTGCGAGAACAGACCAACCGGTTTTGGGTATTGATTGCTCTCGTATTGCGCGATGGTGAGCGGTTGAACGAGCGTTCCTACGTTGCCCACAACGGCAAGACTGCCGCTGCGATACAGATCTGTGACTTTGGGTAGCGATGGATGAAATGCGAACCGCCGGCCGAACTGCGGGCTTGCTGGATTCGAAGATCCGAAGATCAAGTTGGGCTGCAGTTCGACTTCTGGAAGAGCGATGTTAGTTCGCACTGTTTGGTAATCAGCAAACTCGGAAGGTTCCATCGGCGCGAGCATGTTGTGTGAGTCGTTACCACCAAAGAGGAACAGACACACCAACGCTTTGAAGTCGCTTTGCGGCTCGGCGGCGAGGGCTGCCCGAGTCGTCGTCATCGCCAGCATCTGCGAGAGCAGCGGTGTGGTTAGCATGCCGGCGCAGGCGCCTTTGAGGACCGATCGACGGTTGGTATCAACAGTGGCTTGATCGAATAATTTTTTTTCGTTCATCAGTGATCTCCGTGGATAGCGCCTAGCGCACAAGACAGGCTGGCGACTCGAGGATGGCCAAAATCGTGCCCGGTACGTAGTCGGACGGTGATTCGGCCTCGGACCGGACAATCCGGTAAACATCACGCAAAAAATCTTGGGTGAAATTACCGCCGCATAAATGGATGTTGAGTTGGTCGAGCAGAGCACGCATACGTTGGCGATCGAGGATGTTTTGCCAGGGCTGAAAATCCAGTAAGACATTCATTTCGCGTTCAACCCGGTTGCCGCCGCCGTATTGAAGTCGAAAGAAATTGCCGTCATCGAGGGCATCGAGGATCCATTCGCGATAGAAGTCGGCGCTGTCAATGATGGTGGTGGTGTCGACGAGTTCGAATTCCGGCACCACGAGTGTGTCTTGCACCACGTCTATTGGGACGTAGTCCGACAGGGGCGGTATGCCCGGGTAGAAGGGGCTATAAAAATTAAAGACGGTAGGCGATCGGTAAGGGCTTTGACCGATATCGTCCTCAAGGTTGGGCAGCGCGATCCGCCCGCCTGTGTAATCTGAGCTGGCGTTAAAGAGCTTTAAGAATTGTGTAAGCCGAATGACCGGCTCAATAAGGCGTGTGCGCTCAGTACCGCCGTTGAAGATCTGCATTCCGATCGTGCGTCCCGAGCGCGTACTGACGATGGGTTGATACTCATAGTTATCAAGGTTGTGCTCAGAGAGCAGCAGTGTTTTTACGACCGCCTGAAAGTTACCGTTCGTCGCCCGAAAAACATCGGCCACCTCCTCGACGTAAGCCGCTGGCGGACTGGACATGGTGAAGCGTTGGATCAGCAAACGGGAGATAAAGGGTGCGGTATTAGGGTGGCCGGTGAGCATATTGACCACCAAGGTAAGTTCCTGCTCGGCGGCCGTTGCCGCGGGGATCAGGATCCCGTTACGAAGGTCGGTGAGATCCTTTTCATCCTCATCATGCCGTGAGGGATCAACAACCATCGGTTGCGACCAGGTGGGGTTGTTTCTGCCTGGGCTTTCCCCCGCATAATGCCAACCGGTGAAGACTCGGGCGAGCGTACGAATGGTCGCATTTGAGTAGGTCTCGATTAGGCCGCCACTGTCGTCAAGCAACAATTCACCGTTTGGCGCGAGTTCATGGATCCCAATTGAGAAGAGCTGCATGATCTCGCGCGCGAAGTTCTCGTCCGGGAACCTCGAACCGCTGGCCTTGCGATTATTGACATGGCTAAGGAACTCGCCCATCACTGGGTGCTTGCTTACCGCTTCTAAAAGGGCTGGATAACTACCTGAGCTCCCTTGCACTAGCGTGTCGTAGTAGTAGCTTGCTCCGAAATAGCGAAGCACCCCAAAAGCGTCGGGATCGCTTGAGCGATAACGGGAATCAAAGTCGTTAACGACGAATATCTGTGCGAGCGCCCAGGCGATTCGCTGTGTTAATTGATCGGGACTGTTAAGTGCGATGTCCCACCAGGCGTGATAGCGATAGTCATCGGCGTTGTAGATCGAAACGTGGTTTTCGCCGTCGTCCAGATCGACTCCGTCGTCGACCAACATCTCACGCATCGTACTCAGATGAAGTGTGGGCGTTAGCAAGAACTGACCATCGATCCACTGTTCAAAAGCGGCGCGTTGACCGACCTCGATGATCCGGCTGGCGAGTTGTTCTGCCTGTGTCTTGGTATAGCCGAACGTGCTCTGTTGTAAGAATCTAGCGGCGCGTGCTTCCGCCATGATTTGATCGAACGAAGCGTTTGTTGCGGCTAATGTGCCACCTGGCGCTTCTGCGTGAGAATCAATATAAACTATTGAAATAAATAATAAAAAAAGTATTTCTCGCAACCGAGCTTGTATCATTTTGTTCTCCTCTCGCGGTCAGCGTCGGGTAGTTCGGCGCTTCCCCATGGGCATCGCGTAACACTTTTTTACAATTCGCGGGGAGGAGACTAAGAGCTACTTCACATGTTTCGGTTTGGGAGTACGAAACTGTGAAGCAGTGCCTAAAGTTTTCTAAAACCGAGGCGGGAATCTTTCACAAAACGGTTTGCGAGGACCTTAATCGGTATTGGCTTCGATGAACGATTCAGCTTTTTTTATAAGTCTGTTGAGGCGGGATGTTTCGATTTTTTCAAGGTTTTTGATCACGAAAGGCATCCTAGCGTTGTTCCTTAAATAATCACGGTGCTTGTTAACAAAACGCCAGTACAAACCGTCTAACACTTCACACCATTCGCCCTTTTTGTGATCGCTCATCTTAAGCAAATAGTTTGACGCGCAGAGATAAGGTTTAGTTGCGAAAATGCCGCCGTCACTGAACAATGCCATGCCGTAGACATTGGGTTCCATTACCCATGGATATGCGTCAACGTACATTTCCATAAACCATCGGTAAGCATCCGCTGGACGAATTTCGCACAGCGTCATCAGGTTGCCGATCACCATTAACCGTTCAATGTGATGATTCCAGCCGTGATCAATCGCGCCACGGATAGCATGGTCGAGCGGGTCTAAACCGGTTTCCCCGCGATACCAGGCGCTGCTAAGCCCACGTGTGTGACCCCAATGATTGGACTTGCGTTGCCGATCACTATGAAAAATATAGATTCCTCTAATGAACTCCCGCCAGCCAATGACTTGCCGAACAAAACCCTCAACGCTATTCAGCGGCACCTGGTTTTCGGCACCAAACTTTATGGCCCGAGCAAGAACGGCGTCAGGAGATAAAAGTCCAAGATTGAGGAGCGGTGAGATGATGCTGTGGAAGACATGATGCGAGCGAGTCGTGATGGCGTCTTCAAACGGCCCAAATTGATGAAACCGGTGAGCCAGGAAGTTCTCGAACCAAATCTCCGCGCCTTTGCGATCGACGGGCAACCATAATCGTTTGGCATCACCAGGGTGCTCTGCAAACTCATGCGCGACCATGGTTGCTACTTCTTGCGTTATCGCGCTCGGTTCGAAAGGTGGGGGCAGTGGCGGCGAAATATTTTTCGGAAGGCGTTTGCGATTTTCCGAATCCAGGCTCCACCTTCCGCCGCGCGGTTGGCCGTCGCTTTCTAGCAACAAACCGAGGTTTCGGCGCTGCTGCTTGTAGAAACGCCCCATTTGAGGTTTGGCATTACCTTCGAAAAAGCGCCCAAGCTCGGTGTCATCAAGCAAGAAATTCGGCGAGGGTTTGATGTCGAGGGGGATCTTTAAGTTTTTTGCGAGACCTTCGAGTTTTCGTTTCAGGGCGTGATTGACCGGGTCAAACGCCAGGAGCATTGAGCAATTCGAAGTTCTCGCGACTTTCTCGAGCGTGGAAAAAAAAGGTTGTGGATCATCGAGCGAGTGATACGTCGTTTGTAACCCTGCAGCGCGGAGTTCTGCGTCGTAGGTCCGCATGGCGGAGAACATAAGCGCGAGTTTCTGTTGGTGGTGGCGAAAACGCTGCGCTTTGTCATGGGATTCGCAGAGAAAGAAAAGCGCGTCTCTGTGGGGCGCTAGTTGTTCGGGGTCGAACAGCTGATGACCGAATATCACGAATAGCGGTTGGCCGTTGTGGTTCATTTCAGTCGTAATCGAATTGGACCTTTCGCCAGATGCGCGTCGATGGGGTGGCCGCCCTGCAGTATCTCGATGGTGCCCCGCGCCGCCAGGCGCCGCGCCGCGTCTCGGCAGGGCGACATCAGTTCACGCCACGGCTGTTCACAATCATCGGCGGCCAATCGCGCCGCTTCGCTCGGGCAAATCGATGTGTCGCGATCGCGTTTTGCCAGCGCCTGCAGGATGGCCTCTTCGAGGCAACGATCAAGCGGGCGGTTGCGCCGGCGCCGGCACCGTTTCGAACAATAAATGACTTCGTCCCAATCGCGGTCCCATTTTCGCCGCCAGCTAAAATAGCGCCCACAAACCGGCCATAGCTTCTGAGCAGGTTTGTCGCTCATCGTGGCAATCCGAACGTGGATGTCTTTCGTAAGCCCATCGTTTGAAAGTGATGTGATTAATGCCTGAAGGACCGGAGATTAAGCGCGAAGCCTATCGGATCGCCCAAGCGATCGAAGGCGCTGAGCTTGAGAAAGTGTTTTTTGCCCGTCGCGATTTGAAGAAATTCCAATCCCGACTGAACGGTGCGCGAGTCTCCTCGGTTGCCCCGCATGGCAAGGCGATGTTGATTCATTTCGATAACGAATGGGTGATGTATTCTCATAATCAACTTTACGGACGATGGTTTGTCCGGCCGCGTGGTGAATTGCCAAAGACCAATCGCACGCTTCGAGCAGCGCTTCATTCGCGCGACCACAGCGCATTGCTCTATAGCGCTTCTGAAATCGAGGTTCTGCGCCCTAGCGCGTTGGCGGCCCACCCTTTCCTCAAAAAGTTGGGTCCCGACGCGCTCGACGCGAACACCCATTGGCGAATGGTGAGTGCGCGCTTGCAAGAGCGGCGCTTCAGTGGACGTACGCTCGGTGCGCTGTTATTGGATCAGAGTTTTGTCGCCGGTCTGGGTAACTATCTGAGAACTGAGATCCTCTTTTTTGCGGGGCTCAGCCCCGAGCGTAAGCCGCGGGATTTATCGACGAAGGAACGCAACCGGCTAGCCCGTGAAATTCTTGACGTCACCCAGCGCGCTTACGACCAGGGTGGGGTGACTAACAAACCCGCGCTGGTCAAGAAGCTTAAGAAATCGGGTGCCAAACGCGGTGGGGTCAGATTCTCGGCGTTCGCGCGGGCGAACAAACCTTGTTACCGCTGCAAGACGATAATCAAAAAAATTGAGTTTTCAGGCCGGCGGCTATATGTCTGCGGGAGCTGCCAAGTTTAGTTCGGCGCGGGGTGTCGATTCGTCGTTTTTTCGCGAACCAAGGACCGCGAGCTCGTTGATCAAAGCTGAAACACGCTCTTTGACCTTCGGCGTGGGATGCTCGAACTTAAGGCCGACGCGATACATATCGAAGCCGACGTCGTCGACTAATTGTTGATGAACGACCCGCGCTCGCAGGTTGAGCGCAAACGGTGTGTCGCTGCTGCTTAAAGCGATGAGTAACGACTGATCGATTTCGAGCGGATCGGGCACGGTCAGCATCAAGCCCGAAGCGGAGATGTCTTCAAGCGTCGCCTGGAATTCTCCCGCATCGCCATATTCGATTTCCAAACGTTGCACCAAACGCACTTCCGAGCGGCGATCATCGTGCTCCGCCGAACAGAGCAGCACGCGTAAGACTTCTTCTAGTTTTTCCTCATCCTCTGGGTCCAGAGATTCAAAGCGCAGCCCGTACTCGAATTCATCCGCTACTGACGATTCGCGGAGAACCGTCGATTGCACGCTGAAGTGATCGCCGCCACCGCTTGGCACGATCAGCGTAAGTTGGGCATTGAGATCAAATTGGGCGCGCTGGCACCGCACCGCTGCGCCGCCCCACGAGATGTTGGCTAACTGACCGGCATGAACCTCCCCATTATCAGCAGCCAGCCGTACCGGAGTGTTGACGCTCACTCGCGGGTGGTGTCGTTGTTCCGCGCCCATTTGGGTACGTTGCATCTGCGCCGATCGCGCTTGCTTGTCTTTAACGATAGCAAGGGCTTCGTCGAGTGTTTTAGCGCTAGCCGCGTTAAGCGCATCGCCTTGTTCGTCGGCGCGCGCAATGGGCACCACGCCGAATTTCGCGCGATGGTGCGCAAGACTACTGGCTAACAGCCGAGCACAGGCCGCGAGCTCTGGCGGCTGCAACGTATCCAGCGGATCTTCTGAGCCTGCGGCGCTCGCGGTTTGCATCAATTTTATCGAAGGGCGTTGAAGGGCTTTCCTCGGTTATCGGAACGTGGCGCAAGATCTTGAAGCTTCGACAAATAATTGCCGTCCTTACAAGGGTTTGCGAATTAGATTAGAATCCGCGACCCGCAGTTAGCGACCCCTGGCCGGGTGGCAGAGTGGTTATGCAGCGGCCTGCAAAGCCGTGTACACCGGTTCGATTCCGGTCTCGGCCTCCAAGCGATTTCCCTGCAAGCGATTTCAATGACTTGCGGGGTGATCCACGGTCTTTATCAAAAAGGCGATCGGACTTCGAGCACCGCCGGTTGCTTGAGAAGCCCTGCTCGGGCGGCCATGCACGAAGGCCTGGTATTCCCTATAGTGACCGCGCTGTTGCTTGGATACCTCGAAGTGCCCGCTTCAATCTCTACGGCCCGTTGGCTATTGAATATTAGTCTTCCGCTCGTCAACGCGGCGCTAGCGGTGGTGGCGCTCTCCGTGTCTTTGCCGGGTGACCCGCTTGAACGGATGGCCGGCGCGATTTTGGGTTTTCCTTTGCTGTGGGTAGTGGTGACATTGCTGACATTCAGGATCACCCGGTTGTCCGCAATGTTGCTCGTCAATATCGCGCTTCTGGTCATCCTGGGAGCAGTGGTGTCCTACTTTTTAACGCCATGAAACGCGCAGCTTCCCAGCGAGTCATGAATGATTTGCATCTGGTCGTTGGTGTGATTTTGGGCTCGTTCGTTTTTATCGTTTGCTTCGCCGGGGCGCTGTCAGTGTTCAAAGCGGAGCTTGGCTATTGGGAACGTGGTGGGCGCCGGATCGAGTTTAGTGATGTGACCAACCGCATCGATGGTTTGGTGTTCAACGCACTGCATAGTGCTTCGGTTGATTTCAGCAAGCCGGTGCAAATTTCGTTGCCGGCGATGGATGATCCGATCATGCGGATCCGTTTCTACGATACAAACACCGGCCGCGTCGCCCAAATCGGACTCGACCCGAGCGACGGCGCGACGATTTCGGAGGACAACATCCGCGTTGCTAAATTGCTCAAGCGTATCCACACCGATCTCGTCTTGCCCAAGCCCTGGGGACGCTATTTCGTTGGGTTTCTCGGGTTGTTCCTAACCCTATCGGTGGTCACAGGTGTCCTGATTCAAACAGGCTTTCTCAAAAGTCTGAAAACATTGCGGCCGCTCCGCCAAACGCGCGCTTTTTTCTTGGACGTCCACCGCCTGCTAGGCGGTTGGGCGTTGTTATTTCATCTCCTTGTGGCCTTTACTGGCGCATTGCTGGGCTTAAATAAATTATTAGTGGTTTTAGCCGCTGTCGGCGCTTTCAACGGCGATCCAGCCGGGCGCAACGAAGCCTTATTTGGACAGCAACCGAAGGTTAGTGGCGAGGTTGCGAAAATGGAGACACTCGATCGTTTGGTGATGAGCGCGCATCAGCA
>JBCCEV010000145.1:0-10898 GCA_039030125.1 Pseudomonadota bacterium
AAGGTGACGTGCGGCCGATAAAAAGCGCACAGACAGACGCACAAATTTGTTTTATAAGTATAGATTTTAACTGACAAACAGCCTTCAGGCGGTGGTGGACGAACAAAACTTCGCCCAGCGGTTCAGCAATACCGATGAGCGCACGATCGTGAAGTTCTACCTCGCCGATCGCAACAATCCAACCTCGGTGCGCAGCTCCCTTGGTTTCGCGCGGGAAAACGCACGCACGGTGCGGGAAATCGTACCGTCCAATGGCTGGGAGGCGATTAACGACCTCTCTCTCTATCTCAATGATCATGTCGAAGGGGCTTTAACCCGCCACGGCCGCGGCAGCTTCCTTAACGAGGTTATCCGCTCGTGCCAATTCATTACAGGTACCATCGACGGCACGATGAGCCGCGATAGCGGCTATCAGTTTTTACAGCTAGGGCGCTATCTCGAACGTGCCGACATGACTTCGCGCATTGTCGACGTGGGTATGGCCAACGTGTTTCCGTGGATGCAATGGATGGTCGGTGACGCCACGCCCAGCGAGGGTGTCGAAACGAGTCCTTATGAAGGCATTCTATGGATGAGCGTATTGCGCTCGCTCAGCGCGCTGCAGATGTACCGTCGTATTGTTCCGGAGCGAGTCGTGGCATCTGAGGTGATCGAATTCTTGCTTCAGGACAGTGACTTCCCGCGCGCGGTAGCATGTTGCCTGAGTGAAGTGGCCGAAGCCTTAAGCGATTTGCCAGTCAGTGATCGCGCACTCGCTCAAGCGAACGCGGCCCTGCGGCACGTGCGCAGCGCCGATGTCGATATGATCGTCGCTAAAAGCACCTTGTACGATTTTATCGATGACCTGCAGCGGGAGATCAGCGAGATTCACGCTAGCATTCAAACCACTTGGTTTCTGCCAGCCCTCACTTGAACAGCGCTACTCAATCCTGAAGCTGCTGCTGGTTACGATTACCGTCCCACGTGCTTGCCCAAGCTGGTGGCGGCAGTTGATGAAACGCATCGATGAGCAGTTGGTCCCAGGAGCGTTTGAGTTCACGTAGATATTCGCTATCGTCTTCTAACGTGATCGGCGCCGGCATCATGAAAGAATCAGCGTGATAGACCATCAATTCTATCGGTGGACCGACGGTGACGTTACTGCGCATCGTGGAATCCATTGATACCAGGCCGCACTGCGCGGCGTACTGCAGACTCGTGGTTCCCTTAATGATGCGATCGAGGATGGGCTTCCCGTACTTGCTCTCGCCGATCTGCATGAACGGCGTCGTTTTGGAAGTGCGGATGTGATTGCCCTGCGGATAAATCAGCATGATTCGGGGGTTATCCCCTGAGATCTGTCCACCCAGGATCAGGCTCGATTCGTATTCGGGTCCGCCACCGAACTTCTGGATTTGGGCAACGTTAATGGCACCGACGTAGTCGGCAGCGTCGCTCATGGAGCCGACCGTCGCCAGGTTGGACGGCTTGGCTTCATCAAGGTCTTGACGGATTTGCGTCACGACCGCTTGACTGGTCGCGAGGTTGCCGGCGGTGAGCAAGCAAAACTGCCGGCTCCCATCGATCCCAAAGGTATGCATTTTTGAGTAGGTGCTGATCTGGTCGACGCCTGCGTTGGTGCGGGAATCCGACACGAATATCAAGCCAGTGTCGACCTTAATTCCCACGCAGTAAGTCATTGTTTTTAACGCCCGCCATATTGGAGATGGAACGTCAGCCTAATCGCTTCGCGCACCCTGCGGCAAGTCGAAATCCTAATCGTCAAAAAAACCGCAGCGAGAGCGCAAAATTAATCGTGCCGACAAAAACACAGCGCTCATCCGAACCGAATTCCCAGGGCTCGAACGCTCGCACGGCGGCGACGAGCGCCCGCCAAACCGAGAGCAACGCAGGGCGATAAAAATACCCCCCTGGGGTATGATAAACGATCATGTACCCGGACTCACCGTCCCACACTAGAAGCCGCCGCCGGTTCTTGCACCATTCATTACTTGGCTGCGCGGCGGCCTGCCTGCCGGCTTGGGCGCGCGCTGGCGCGAACGCGCCGTTGCGTGGGATCTCGCCCGTCAGTTCCGCAATGTTCCAACTCGACGTGCGCGAGAAGTCCGTTGTGATCGATAAGCAGATAGGCCGCGCGATTTGTATCAACGATCAGCTACCGGCCCCCCTCCTGCGCTGGCGTGAAGGCGATCAAGTCACGCTGGCGGTGACCAACCACCTTGCCGTCGATACCTCAATTCATTGGCATGGGATCTTATTACCGCCCGAGATGGATGGCGTTCCCGGTGTCAGTTTTGCGGGAATAAAACCAGGTGAAACCTTCACCTATCAATTTCCTGTAGCCCAAGCGGGAACCTATTGGTACCACAGTCATTCAGGTTTACAGGAACAAGCCGGTCACTACGGTCCAATCGTGATCGATCCGGCGGGTCCCGATCCGGTTCAATACGATCGCGAACATCTGGTGGTGTTATCCGATTGGACATTCGAAGATCCACATCACCTTTTCGCCAAACTGAAAAAATCGAGCGACGTTTATAACTACCAGCAACGCACCGTTGTCGAGTTTTTCTCCGACCTTCGCAAACAGGGACTGAAAAATGCGTGGCGCAACCGCACCATGTGGGGCGCGATGCGCATGAATCCAGCGGATATCGCGGATGTGACGGGGTCCGCCTATACCTATCTCATCAACGGTCACGGTCCGGCCGCTAATTGGACCTGTTTATTCGAGCCCGGCGAGCGGGTGCGATTGCGTTTTATCAACGCTGCCGCGATGTCAATATTTAACGTGCGGATCCCAGGCCTGCCCATGCAGATCGTGCAAGCTGATGGTTTAAACGTGCGGCCGGTGGAGGTCGATGAATTTCAAATCGGCGTCGCAGAGACTTTCGATGTGATCGTTAAGCCCGAACAAGACCGGGCATTCACGATCTTCGCCGAAGGCAATGACCGCAGCGGGTTTGCGCGCGCTACGCTTGCTACTAAAAACACCAGCGTGGCCGAGGTGCCCAAAATGCGGCCGACACCGCGCTTGTCCATGCGCGATATGGCCATGGACCATTCAGATCATGGCCACACTGAGTCGCACGCCCATCACGGTGGCGACACCACGAGGCAAATGCAGGAACATCAACACCCTCACGGTCCGGGCGTCGTCGGGCTGGCGGCGCGACCGACCAATCGGCTTGCAGAGCGACCTGTGGGTCTTGAAGCGGTTGATCATCGCGTGTTGGTTTACACCGATCTCAAAAGCCTCGATCCCAACCCCGATCCGCGCGCTCCTGCTCGGGAACTAGAGCTGCATCTCACCAGCAATATGGAACGCTATATGTGGTCGTTCGATGGCGTTAAGTTTTCAGAAGTCGATGGGCCTATCGAATTCACGCATGGCGAGCGGCTTCGCCTGACGCTCGTGAACGACACGATGATGCCGCACCCTATTCATTTACACGGAATGTTCTTCGACGTAGTGACGCGAAATGATCGGTTCAAGCCGCGCAAGCACACCATCGTCGTCAAACCCGGCGAGAAGCTGTCGGTCGACATCACCGCCAACGCGCTCGGCGATTGGGCGTTTCATTGCCACCTTCTCTATCACATGCATGCCGGCATGATGCGCGTTGTTTCGGTCCGGGAACCTGGCGGTGCCGCGCCCTCATGAAGCATGTCATCGTGCTCACCGCACTGACGATCTTCGAAGCAAGCGGCGGGGAGTTCGACAGCAACTCCCAAGCGCGCCAGGCTTTGCGCGCGTCGCACGGGGGTCAGTCTTTTGGATACATCAGCGGGGAGCGGCTTGAATACCAGGCCCTGGAACGCTCTCCACAGGCGATTTGGGAAGCACAAGCGTGGTGGGGTAGCGATGACCACAAACTTTGGTTTAAGACCGAAGGAGAGTTTGACACCCACGCCGATCAATTCGAGGAGATGGAATATCAGTTGCTCTACAGCCGCGCGACGCTCCCGTTTTGGGACCTACAGGCGGGCTTTCGGCAAGATTTTTCACCCGACACCACCCGCAGTTACGCGACTATCGGTGTGATGGGCCTAGCGCCCTATTGGTTCGAGGTCGATGCCGCGCTGTTCGTCAGCCATAAAGGCAAGGTCTCCGCGCGTTTGGAACTGGAGTACGACTTGCGGGTGACCCAGCGCGCGATTCTACAACCGCGAGTGGAACTCAACGGCGCGTTCGCAGATGACGCGGGGCTGGAACAGGGCTCTGGTTTAACGCACGCCGATGTCGGAATACGGTTACGCTATGAATTTACACGCCAATTTGCACCTTACTTTGGTGTTGAGTGGTCTACGCACGTCGGCGAAACCGCAGATCGCAAGCAATTGAGCGGCGAGGACACGGCGGCTACCATGTTGGTCGCTGGCATACGGCTATGGTTCTAAGGTTGCCGTCGCAATCGTTCGCAATGGATGGCGTCGAAACGATTTGCCGGCTGCTTCGCGCGGCTTCGAACCGCTCGCCGAGCTTGGACGCTCGCTAAAACGCGCCGACGGCACAAGCGGGGTTAGGGGCGCGTAAAAACCCCCAAGCCTTACACCTGAATATTGCGGCGACTCGCTCGGCGCCACGCAACACCGCTCATGTGCCTCACGCATCGCCCGCGCCGCGAGTGACCATCACACCTCATTGCCCTATAGTGACGGATGTCACTTGGGGAGGTCGACATATGAATAGCAAGAGCCAAATGGTTTGTATTTGGGGCGGTTTTGGTTTCGCCGCAGTGTGCTTAATGGGGTTTATATTGGCGGGTTTTATTCCGCCCATGTCGCCAAGCCTGAGCGCGCGGGAGATAGCCGCTATCTACAGCGAGAATACGCTGTCGATGCGTTTCGCTGTGCTATTGATTATGACCAGCGCCGGTTTTATCTGTTTTTTCGTGGCCGGTATCGCCTCGCAGCTACAGCGCATTGAAGGCGGCACCGGGCCTTACACGATGGCGCAGATCTCGGCAGGCTCGCTCACCGCCTTAATTTTTGTATTCGCGGCCGTGTTCTATACACAAGCCGCGTTTCGCCCGGATCGGGCACCGGAATTCATTCGTATCATGAATGATCTTGGCTGGACGACGATGCTAATGACTTTCGCGCCCTTCATCTTTCAGAATTTCGCGATCGCCTTATGCATACTGTCCGATCAAAACGAAACACCGATCTTTCCGCGTTGGGTCGGCTACTACAATTTCTGGGTCGCGGTATCTTTCATCCCGGGCGGCATGCTCACCTTCTTCAAAACGGGGCCGTTCGCATGGGACGGACTGTTCGTGTGGTGGGTGCCCTTCACGATGTTTTTTGGATGGTATGTCCTCATGTTCTTCATAGTCCGCAAGGCGGCACTAACCGGAGTACCGGGAACAACCTAACTCACTAACATATGCGTGAATCTACTCTGAAGCCGCAGGCGGCTGAGCCACACCTGCCCGGTGAAACCGGAGTGTGGATGTTTATCATCGGCGACGTCGTCATTTTCTCGCTATTTTTTGGCGTCTTCATTTACTACCGCGCCGCAGATGTTGCGTTATATGCTGCCTCGCAGCTCACCCTGAATCAGGTCCTGGGCGCATTCAATACCGTCTTGCTGCTATCGAGTTCCTGGTTCGTGGCGCTAGCCGTCCATGCCGCCCGCCATGCCAGGGCGCGCCTAAGCGCGCGATTGTTGGTGGCCGCGGCCGGCTGCGGCATCGGCTTTGTCATCGTCAAATACTTCGAGTGGAGCGAGAAGATCGGCGCGGGCTATACCCTCGTCACCAACGACTTCTTCATGTACTACTTTCTCCTTACTGGAATACACCTACTCCATGTGCTGATTGGGATCGGAGTTCTTAGCTTTCTCTGGTCGGTCATTGTTAAGGGCGACACGAGCGAGAACACCATCGTGGTCTTGGAAAGTGGCGCCAGCTTCTGGCATTTGGTCGATATTCTTTGGATCGCTTTGTTCGCACTTTTGTATTTGATGCGCTGAGTAACACGGATATGACTCTGAATTCACGCATTACCTACATCTGGATCGTTTTGATCCTCGCGACGTTTTTGTCCTGGCAGTTTGGCCACGGCTTTGGATTTGGGGAGGATTATCGATCCGCGACCACTGCTATCCTCGTCATCACCTTTATCAAAATTCGCTTCGTGTTTCTCGATTTCATGGAACTGCGCGCGGCACCGCTGCCATTACGACTGGCTTTCGAGACCTGGGGAATTGGGATGTGCGCGATACTGGTTGGCCTATATTGGACCGGCGCATAAATTCGCGCGCAGCCCGGTCGGACCGGCGGTGTTAGGATCCCGTGATCGATTTAGGTTGGCGCCGTACCTCGCATGCAAAGTGGTGTCTTCAAGGAAACGCTTAAAACCGCAGCGATAGTCGCACTGTCGGGCGTGGTTACCCTTGCGGTGTTTGAGGCGCTGCTATGGATGTTCCATCCACTCCCTGATCCTTTAGAGGACGAGAAGATAAAAGCGCCGCCGATTCGCTACATACCGCATTCGCTCGCGCCTAACATGTCCCTGACCCTAACACCGGAAGAAGGCCTCCCCGGCGTCACCGAACAGAGCCTGTTCACTACTAACGAATTTGGTTTTCGCGGCCCGCCTCTCGCGGTCCCCAAGCCAGAAAGGGAATTTCGCGTGTTTCTCATCGGCGGCAGCACCATGGAGTGCATGGCCGTTACCGATGAGCTGTCGCCAGGTCCGCTGCTTCAAGCGCGGTTCAGCGATGATCTCCCTGATCGCACCGTGCGCGTCTACAACGGTGGGCGTAGCGGTGACATTAGTGCTGATCATGTGGCCTTACTCGCCCACCGGATCGCGCAGCTCGAGCCCGACTTGGTCATCGCCTTTGCCGGCATCAACGATCTTCGAGCTGGGATCCTTGAGCGCGACTACCTGCACCTACAAGGATGGGAAGCGAGCCCGTTACCGGCCGGCCGGCTGGTCAGAATGCTGGCAACTGAATTTCAGTTGCCACGACTGATGTACGCAGTGAAAAAAGAAATTTTGGGCCAAACTGATCAACAAACGCTCGAGGAGATCCCACTGACCTCGAACTATCGAGACAAGGTGGCGGTAAAAAAAGGCAAACCCGTCTCGACAGTGATGCCGCGCACCGATCTCCCGGCCTACCGGCGCAACGTCGCATCGTTGGTGGGGATCGCTCGTGCTCAGGGCGCAGAAATTATGTTGATCACGCAAGCAACAACCTGGAACAGTCCGGTGGATGACCGGGCGAAAAATTGGCATTGGTTGGATTTTGTCGGCGATGTCGTTTATCCCGAAGCATTTATGGACGCGGCGCTTGAGCAGTACAACGATCAGATACGGACGCTGGGAGCTGAATTAAAGGTGCCGGTACTGGACCTCGCCAAGCTCATTCCCAAATCGCTGGACTACTTTTATGACGATGTCCATTTCAATCCCAACGGCGTTCAGAAATTCGTCGAACTCATCGACCAATTCGTCGGCGACAATAAGCCGCTGTTGCAGCCGCGGTAGAAAGCAATGGAGCGCGGGCCGCGGGCAATAAAATACATTATCAACGGCGACGATTTCGGCGCTTCTCCAAACGTCAATAAAGGATTTTTGGAGGCCGCGGATAACGGGCTTCTGCACAGCGCTTCGGTCCTGGCGACTGGCGCCGCGTTTGAACAAGCAATGCATGCGGCGCGTGAGCGGCCCTCGCTGCAGGTGAGATTACACTTAAATCTGGTCGAAGGCTTTGCCCTCAGTGAGCGCCATGCGATACCGGACCTCGTGGACGCGCGCGGCGTTTTTTCCTGCTCTTTTGGCAAACTCTTAGCCATATCCGTCGGCCCATCGAAACTCAGAGATCGCTACAGGGCGCAAATAAAGACCGAACTCAGTGCGCAAATAGAACGCTTTTGGCAGGCCCTAGGCGAGCACGGGCAAACAAATGGCCTCATGGTCGACTCGCATGTCCACTTTCACATGATCCCAGTGGTTTTTGAGGCGTTGATGGAGATCCATGAGCACACGCCGCTTGCCTATGTACGCAACCCCTACGAACGCCTATTTCTTAAAGAGGGGAAATTATCGCCCCGACATCATCTCGGCGTTAATCTTATAAAGAACTGTTTGCTCCGCATCCTAGCTAAACGGGTCAAGAGCGAGCTTGTGGCACGGGACATCGCGTTCTTTGATCGGATCGTCGGCGTGTTATTCACAGATGCGATGAACCAAGCCGTGGTCGCCTCAGCGGTCGCGCAATTGAATAACGAAGATGGGACACATTCCGCGGAAATTCTGATGCACCCGGGCCGCGCCAGCGAGGACGAGGCTGAACTTTGGCCTCAGAAGGTGTTTAGAGATTACTATCGATCACCGCAACGTGACATCGAGCGTGAGACCTTACTGAATCCACAGTTCAAGGCGCTATTCGTGGATTGAAATGACTGACAGCGAACCCGAACAACAGCAACAGGCGCCAGTCCTCTCAGTAGTGATCCCCGTTTACAACGAGGGCGCGAACATTTTGGAGCTCGTGAAAGTCACAACCCATACACTGGCAAGCGCTGAAGAGCGTTTCGAGATAATTCTCATTGATGACGGATCGCAAGACGACACCTGGGTGCAAATCGACTCGCTGCAGGCCAGCGTTAATGAGCTGCGCGCGCTCCGCTTGAGCCGCAACTTCGGTAAGGAAGCGGCAGTGGCCGCCGGCCTCGAAAACGCTCGCGGTGAGGGTGTCATTATCATGGACGGCGATCTGCAACACCCGCCGTCACTTTTGCCCGAGATGATCGCAAAATGGAAAACTGGTGACGTCGAAATCGTCGAAGCGGTGAAGTCACAGCGGGGCGACGAACCGCTCGTTAACCGCTACGGCTCCAAGGTTTTCTACAGTCTGCTCAATCGTCTGGCGGACCAAGAGCTCAACAACGCTACCGACTTCAAGTTGATTGACCGCAGCGTGCTCGAAGCATGGCTATCCATGGGCGAGCGCAATTTGTTCTTCAGAGGCATGATCGCCTGGCTGGGGTTTCGGCGAGAGACCGTTTACTTCGATGTGCCAGAGCGAACGGGCGGCCAATCAAGCTGGACATTCCTGACCCTCGCCAAGCTCGCAACCACGGCCATCACTGCCTTCTCCTCGGCGCCACTGCAAATTGTTACGACGCTTGGAATTGTGTTTTTTCTGTTCGCCTTCTTGCTCGCGCTTCAAACCCTTTACAACTGGCTCACCGGATTCGCGGTGAGCGGCTTTACCTCAGTGATTTTGCTGATCCTAATGATCGGTGGACTGCAGATGGTTTGTCTTGGGATCCTTGGGACTTATCTAGCGCGCGTTTATGAAGAAGTTAAGAGCCGGCCACGCTTTGTCATCCGTGAGCGGCGCTGAGCTTGGTCATCAACCACCGGCCGTCGATTACGCTAGAGCTTCGATCGACTCCGCAAGGCGCGCAAAGTCCCAACGCATGATGTGAACTATCTGCATCGGCTCACCCCACGTTACTAAAAGGGAGATAGACACATGGCAAAGCATTCAACCGGTGACGGCGGTTTACCGCCGCGGGATGCGGCAGAACGCGGCCTGACGCGGGTGATGACTTTGAGCGGCGCTTACGGGACCCGGAACTACACGGTGAAAGGCCTGCGCGATCAGAAAGGCAAGCGCGTGTTGGTTGAAACGCTGCCGTTCTCCGCAGAAGAAGCCGCAGCGGCCGAAGAGGCGGGGATCGATACCCTCAAAGTAAGATTCGACCCTAAGGAACCTGCGCGCGCTGGCGACATTCGTAAGGCCGCGCCCAACACCTTCATGGCGTTTTCGGTGCCGCTGATTGCCGCGGCAAGCCCGGAGGAAGCTGTTCGTTTGGGTTACGACGCGATGGCCCTGGGCGCGGATGCCATCATGTGCCAGTGGAGTCCGCGTTTTATCGAAGCGGCCGCGGAAGCGGGTATCCCGGTGCAAGGTCACGCCGGACTCGTACCGCGCAGGAGTACTTGGACGGGCGGGCTTCGTGCCGTCGGTAAGACCCTCGAGGAGGCGCTCTGGATTTACGAGCAAATCAAAGCGCTCGAAAATGCTGGTGCCTACGCTGTCGAGGTCGAGGTCGTACCCGAGGCCCTACTCGTCGAAATCACACCGCGCACCAGTTTGCTGACTTCATCGATCGGCGGCGGTCGCGGCGGCGACATTCAATTTTTGTTTGCCGACGATATTCTCGGCAATAACGCCCCACCCTATCCTCGACACTCAAAGCAGTACCGGAACATTTATAAAATGAAGGAGGACATGCAGCGCGAACGGGTAGCCGGCTTTAGGGAGTTCGTCGCCGATGTTAAAGCTCAGGAATTTCCTGGCCGCGAACACGTTGTTGGAGCACCCGCGGGCTTGATCGATGACTTTCTTAAAGAGATCGATTAGCTCAACGAGACACAAGCGCTCAGCAGGTTCCAAACTTACCTCATTCACCTACTTTAAGTCCTGTGGCATACGTGCGCAGAGGAGAACACATATGGCTTCAATCACCCGCCGAGTTTTTGCCCGACAGCTAACAGCACTTGCAGCAGGCGCGCTTGCCGCACCGACCACGTTTGCTGCAACGAAAGACAGCGGCACAACCAGCAGCGCCACCTTGGCGAAAAAAGAAATCATCTGCGCATTTGGCACCGATATAGATTCCGTCGCCGGACAAATCGGTTCCTATTTAGGCGGTGACTCCCCTTCTGATATTCAACGTGGAATTTTTGCCGGTGAGGTCGGGACAATTCGCCTACTCAATCTGTTTAAAAAATATCAACTTAAGACCAGCTTCTTTATCCCTGGACATTCCATCGAAACCTTTCCGAATGAAATGCAGCGTATCGTTGATGAAGGACATGAAATTGGCGCCCACGGCTACCTTCACGAAAATCCAATCGCAATGACG
>JBCCEV010000146.1:0-10886 GCA_039030125.1 Pseudomonadota bacterium
CAGGGTCGACTCGACGAGGGGATCACCTTACTCGATCGGGATCCCGCTGAATGGGCCGACCGCAACCCATTTCAAGGACACAACTGGTGGCACCTGGCCTTGTTTGAACTGGAAAAAGGAAATCACGACCGCGTCCTTGAGATCTATGACCAATTGGTGATCACCTCGAACACTGAGTTCTTTCTCGATATCCAGAACGGCGCTTCATTATTGAAGCGCCTGGAGCTCCAAGGCGTCGATGTTGGGGAGCGCTGGGATGGACTGGTCGAATACGCCGAAAAGCAGATCGGTGATCACGTGCTGTCCTTCACTGATCTACACAGTTGCGTGGCGCTTGCGGCGGTTAAGAACACTGACGCGTTGGAGCGTTATGTTGTCTCCTTGGAGTCATTCGCGGCCACACCCGACAATTATTCAGCCTCGATCACCGGTGATTACGTTTTACCGATTTGTAAAGGCGTGATCGCGTTCGAGAATGGTGAATACGAACAGGCCGTCGAACACCTCTGGCCGCTGCGTGATCAATGGTCACCGATTGGCGGCTCCCATGCCCAGCGCGATATCTTCACGCAGATCCTGATCGACGCGACCATTAACGCCAAACAGTTTGATCGGGCACAAACCTTATTGTCGCAACGCCTAACCATCCGGCCCAATAGCGTTGGTGGTTGGAAAAAGTACGCAGAGGTGCAAAACGCATTAGGCAAAGCCGAGCGCGCGAGTTATGCGAGCGCGCGAGCGGCGGGGATCCATTAGGAGGATCAGGATGTACTACGGTTTAAGTCATGAACAAATCGAGCTTCAAAATCGAGCGCGCGAGTTGGCCGAGCTGGTTATTGCGCCGCGCGCGGCCAAGGTTGACAGAGACGAACAATATCCCTGGGACAACGTAGAAGCCCTAAACGACGCTGGCTTTATGGGCATGACCATCCCGCAAGCCTATGGCGGTGCGGGTCTGAGCTTTCTTGATGCCGCACTGGTGATCGAGCAGATGGCCAAGGTGTGTGGCGTCACCGGGCGGATCAGTGTCGAGGCCAACATGGGCGCCATCTCCGCGGTGATGCAATACGGCAGCGAAGCGCAAAAGAAAATGGCCGCCGAGCTCGTCTTGAGTGGCGATAAGCCCGCCATCTGCATCACGGAGCCCGACGCCGGTAGCGCCGCGAGCGAGATGACGACCCGCGCGGACAAACGTGGCAACGGCTACGTCATTAACGGTAAAAAACATTGGATCACCGGGGGCGGCGTGTCCCGCTTTCATTTGATCTTCGCGCGCGTCTTCGACGAAGCGGGCAATGATTGTGGGATCGGTGGATTCATCGCCGTGCGCGACGAAGACGAAGGTTTGGTGATCGGGCAGCGCGAACCGACGATGGGACTTCGCGGGATACCTGAGACTGAAGTTATCTTCAAAGATTTGGTCATCGACGGATCCCGCGTGGTGTTACCGCCGTCGGGTTTCAAACGCGGCTTTGGCGATTTAATGAATGCCTACAACGCGCAGCGCGTCGGTGCCGGAACGGTTGCGCTTGGACTTGCCGCAGGCGCTTACGAAAAAGCCAAGGACTACACGCTTGAACGTGAGCAGTTTGGCCGACCGATTGCTGAATTTCAGGGCTTGCAATGGATGCTTGCGGACATGAGTACGCAGTTGGAAGCGGGTCGTCTGATGATCTACAACGCCGCGCGCTCGCGGGGTCCCAATGACTCACCGTTCCCGGAGGTGAACGCCGCGGCGCAGGCTAAATTATTTACCTCCGAGATGGCCATCAAAGTGACCAACGATGCCTTACAATTATTTGGCGCCAAGGGTTATTCAAGAAACACGCCGCTCGAGCGCATCGTGCGCGACGCGCGTATGTTCACGATTGGTGGCGGCACGGCGCAGATATTGCGCACCGTGATCGCCACTCGGATCCTTGATCGCAAGCTCCCACAAACCCGTGACGGTTTCAGCAAGCTGGCCGCCAACAACGAGAAAGCAACGCCTAATTTGAAAGCCGTTTGAGGCCGTTTGGAGAATATCGAATGTCTGCTGTCGCTAAATCTGAAGAACAACCTAAAAAAGGCATCAAAGGCGCCTTCAAGTGGGACGACCCGTTCTTACTGACGTCCGATCTCAGTGACGAAGAGCGAATGGTCCAGGAAACCGCCCGCAAGTACGCGCAAGAAAAACTATTGCCGCGGGTGCAAAGCGACTTTCGCAACGAGAGTTTCGATCGTGAAGTCATGAAGGAACTCGGCGGCTTGGGGCTGCTCGGCTGCACCTTACCGGAGAAGTACGGCTGCGCTGACTTAGGCTACGTTTGCTACGGATTAATCGCGCGCGAAATCGAAGCCGTTGATTCAGGTTACCGCTCCGCGGCCAGCGTCCAATCATCGTTAGTGATGCATCCAATCTACTACTACGGTAGCGAAGAACAACGCGAAAAGTATTTACCGAAGCTTGCCAGCGGCGAGCATGTCGGGTGCTTCGGCCTGACCGAGCCTGATCATGGTTCCGATGCTGGCGGCATGAAATCACGAGCAAAAAATGTCGATGGTGGTTTCAGGCTGACAGGCAGCAAGATGTGGATCTCGAACGCGCCCATCGCCGACACCATGGTGGTGTGGGCCAAGGACGAAGAAGGCGTGATCCGGGGCTTCATACTGGAGCGCGGCATGGAGGGCTTAAGCACCCCTAAGATTGAAGGCAAATTCTCGATGCGGGCCTCTCACACGGGCGAAATCGTGATGGATAACGTATTCGTGCCCGCTGAAAATAAATTACCCAATGCCCGCGGTCTGGGAGGGCCCTTCGGATGCCTGAACAGCGCGCGTTTTGGGATCTCATGGGGCGCGATGGGCGCGGCGGAAAGTTGCTGGCATGCGGCACGCAACTACACGCTCGAACGTGAGCAATTCGGGCGTCCCTTGGCGGCCAATCAGCTAGTGCAAAAGAAACTTGCCGACATGCAAACCGAGATCACCCTAGGCCTCAACGCGTCGTTGCGCGTGGGTCGTTTGATCGATTCCGGCGAGGCGGCACCCGAGATGATTTCCTTGGTCAAACGCAATAACGCTGGCAAGGCGCTTGCAATCGCCCGCGAAGCGCGCGACATGCTCGGTGGCAATGGGATCTCGGACGAGTACCCGGTGATCCGCCACATGCTGAACCTGGAGTCGGTCAACACCTACGAAGGCACTCACGACGTCCACGCGTTGATCCTCGGCCGCACACAAACCGGGATACAAGCGTTCACTGGTTAGCACCTTAATCGACCTTTAGCCATGAGTTGGTGGGGCAAACTCGTCGGCGGCACGTTCGGCTTTATGCTGGGCGGGCCCATTGGCGCAATGCTCGGTGCGGCCGTTGGCCACAGTCTTGATAAAGGGCTGAAGTCGCTCGACGACGATCCCCGTTTCGCGGGACCCGGCAATCAAGAACGTATCCAAAGCGTTTTCTTTACCGCCACCTTCTCGGTAATGGGGCACATTGCCAAGGCCGACGGGCGGGTGAGTGAAGATGAAATCGCTATCGCGCGCTCGGTCATGCAACAAATGTCGCTCGACGCCGAGCAAACCCGCGTCGCCATGAACTTGTTCAACCAGGGCAAGCAAGATGATTTTGATCTCGACGCAGTGGTCGCGCAGTTCAAGGCGGAGTGCGGGCGACGGCGTACTTTGATCCAAATGTTTTTAGAGATCTTGTTGCACGCAGCCTACGCCGATCGCGTCTTGCACCCACAAGAAGAAAAGCTGCTCAAGAAGATTAATGCGTCCCTCGGGTTTTCAACGGCCGATTTCGCACGGATCGCGGCGATGGTGCGCGCGCAACACCTGTTTGGTGGCACCGATCCTGGTGCCCCCTCACCCGCCGAGCAGCTCAAAGAAGCCTATGCCGTAATGGGTGTATCACCGAGTGATGACGATGCGACCGTCAAGAAAGCCTACCGGCGACTGATGAATCAACATCACCCCGATAAATTGATCGCCAAAGGTCTGCCCGAAGAAATGATGAAGCTCGCGACTGAAAAAACGCAGGAAATCAAATCGGCTTACGAGCTGATCAAGAAATCCCGCAGTGTCTAACGAGTGCCCGGCGGTGGCGCACTCTTAGCGCGGCGTCGAATGTCGTACATGAAGTAAGTGCTTGCTGTAATGACAGTGGCAAACAAAACGTACATGGCCGGCAGCCAACCGATTGATTCAATGCCAGCAAGCCCAGTAAATACGGTTTCTTCGCGTCGATGTATCCGCATAAAAGCCTGCGACCAGATAATTGTCGTGAACGCCATCAAAGACGAGGATAAGAGGTAGATCGACGTGATAATAATCATCTGGAAACGAGTCAGAGCGCGACCAACAAGATAAGCCACGGTAAGGTACGCAAAGTTGAGGGAAATAAAAATCGAGAAGTAAGTACCAGCAACCGACGAAATGTTCGCGAGCGCCTCGATCGCCTCGGCTTCGCTCACAGTACCCGCTCTCTAATGCTTTTTACTGAACACGTTAGCTTGATTGGGCCTGCTGAATGGCCGCCCACACTTTGGCCGGCGTTGCCGGCATCGTAATATCCTCAACCCCCAGCGGTTTCAGCGCATCAAAGATCGCATTCATCACCGTGATCGGCGCGCCGATCGTGCCCGCTTCCCCACAACCCTTGGCGCCCAGTGGGTTCGAAGGCGACACGGTGTCGACTTCGGCACATTCGAAAGCCGGCATGTCATCCGCGCGTGGCATCCCGTAGTCCAAGAACGACGCGCTCAAAAGCTGACCGCTTTCGGCGTCATACGCGGCATCTTCCAATAATGCCTGTCCTAAACCTTGCGCGACTCCGCCGTGGATCTGCCCGTGCACAACCATGGGGTTGATGACAACACCGAAATCGTCACACACGGTATAGCGCTCTACATCAACGACACCCGTTTCGGGATCCACTTCCACTTCCGCGATATGGCAACCGGCCGGGAACGTGAAGTTGGGCGGATCGAAGAAAGTGGTTTCCTCAAGCCCCGGCTCCAGCGCCTCCAGCGGATAGTTGCCGGGCACGTAGGCCTCTTTTGCGACTTCCTTGAACGCCAAGATCCTGTCGGAGTTCTTAACCTTGAAAAAACCATCTATGAAATCGACTTCATCAAGCTCTGCTTCAAGCATATGTGCCGCGATCTTCTTGCCCTTGGCGATGATTTTCTCGCCGCTCATCAGTACCGCGCTACCACCCGCACTCATCGAGCGTGAAGCGAAGGTGCCAATGCCAAACGGCAGCTTCGCGGTGTCGCCGTGGATCACTTCGACATCTTCTATCGCGATCCCGAATTGGTCGGCCACGATTTGCGCCATCGTCGTTTCATGGCTCTGCCCATGACTATGCGCGCCCGTAAGCACCGTCACCGAGGCGTCGGGATTGACCCGGATAGTCGCCACCTCAAACCAAGCATGTTCGGAACCAAAGGCTATCGCCGCTTGCGAAGGCGCGGCACCGGCTTGCTCGGTATAGACAATAAACCCAAAACCTCGTCGCTTACCGGCAGCCTCGCTCGCCGCCTTGCGCGCCTCAAAACCCGCCATGTCGGATTTTTCTAGCGCCAGTTGAACACATTGTTCGTAAGCGCCGGAGTCATAGACCAGACCCAATGGCGATTCGTAGGGAAATTCCGGAATGAAGTTACGGCGCCGGATATCAATACGGCCGATCCCGGTCGCGTTCGCGGCAAGATCAACCAACCGCTCAACCAAATACGTCGCTTCGGGACGACCCGCACCACGATACGCGTCGGTTGGCACGGTATTCGTGACCACCCCGCGGACTTTGATATCAAAGGCCGGAATGTCGTAGACGCCACCGAGCATCGTGGCGTAAAACACGGTGGGGATGGCGGCACCATAATTCGAGAGCTGCGCGCCAAGATTAGCGTCGGTATGAACGCGCATCCCTAAAAACTTACCGTCCTTGTCGATAGCGAGCTCAGCTTTGGTTTCGTGATCACGTGCATGCGCATCGGAGACGAAAGCTTCACTTCGCTCCCCGACCCATTTCACGGCCCGGCCAAGCACTTTGGCCGCATGCAACGCCACCAGGTCTTCGGGGTATTGATAAATCTTGGAGCCGAAGCCGCCGCCGACATCAGCGGCGACGACGCGAAGTTTTGATTCAGGCACGGGAAGCGTGTGCGCGCAGGTCCAGGTTCTCAGTAAGTGCGGATTCTGGTGCGACACGTGCAGCGTATATTCATCGTTCGCACTGCTGTGCACGGCAACCACCGCCCGGGGCTCCATTGCGTTCGGCACGAGGCGATTTTGAATCACTTCGGTTTCGACAATATGGGCGGCGCTATCAAATGCTTTAGCCGTTGCCTCGGCATCGCCGATCACCCACTCCACACAAAGATTGTTTGGCATGTGGTCCCAAACCTGCTCGGCGTTATCGGCCAACGCTTCCTTCATCGTACCGACGGCGGGCAATTCCTCAAGTTCAAGATCCACCAGCTCGCTCGCGTCCTTTGCCTGTAATCGTGTTTCGGCAACCACAGCAACCACCGGCTGACCAACGTAACGGATGAAATCACGCGCTAGCGCTTCGCGCGGGGCCAAGTGCATGGGCGATCCATCGGGGTTGTAGATCATCCACGAAGCTTGCATATCCTTAATCCCCGCGGCGTCCAAATCCGCCGCGGTATAAACACCAAGCACACCGGCGCCGCCAGCGGCGGCTTCGGTCCCGATGCTCAAAATTTTGGCGTGTCCGGTTTGAGCCCGCAGTAGATAGAGATGCGCCTGCACGGGATATTCGACGTCGGCCGTGTAGTTGCCGTTACCCGTGACGAAACGTTGGTCTTCTTTACGCTTAACCGGTTTGCCGATGCTCATGCTTGGGTCCTTCGTAAAACTGGACGGTGAGGATTAGTTGCCGTGTTGACGAGGATAGTCCTCTGGGTGGGATTGGATCCACCCTTGAATGCTTGGCAGGTCGGCAACGTTGTCATAAACCGCTTTGAGTTGCGGATAAGCACCATCAAGAAGTGCTGGGTCGCGGTCGAGCAGTTGATTAAAGCGGTTGAATACACAAACGTCCGCCCACGAAAGCGCACCACCCACCATATGGCCTTGCGCGGCGAGCCGCTCCAGACGCTCCAGCATGGCGGGTAATTTCGAAACCCAGAACTCACCGATCCGCGCTTCACGCTCAGCCTCGGGGAGCTGTTTCGTACCGACCGCGCCGGGGACCCCATCAAAACTCATTTTGGCAATGGTGGATTGGATCTCCGCCTGATGCACGACGACCATATCGCTATGGGCTGCAGCCAGAGGATCTTCGGGGTAGAGACCGGCGCTGCGGGCGGCAAATCGCGTGATGCTATCGGTTTGGCCAATAAACACGTCGTCCACCTGCAGGGCCGGCATCTGCCCAAAGGGTAGGCGCGCCTTGAAGTCGTCCATCGGACCAAATTCTTCGATGCTATAGCGCACGTCTTCAAAGTCGACGCCGCCCGCGGTAAATATCAAGCGGATCGGCTCGCCGATCCCGCGCCCGTAGAAATAATGGAATTTGATTGTGGCCACACGCCCATCTCTGCTTGCTGGAGCGCTCATTGTTCAAGCTTCCCGCTGAAGGTACAAGGATTGAACGCCCGATCGGTGTGCAACAATGGCGAGTTCGAATAAAACATCGACGGAGCGCAGCGATGGCAACCTTTGTAATCGTCCACGGGGCCTGGCACGAGGGGCAACTGTTCGAGGGCGTGGCGTCGTTTATCCGCCAGGCCGGGCATGAGGTGGTATTACCGACCATCGCGGGCAATGGCGCTGGGGCGGATAAAAGCGTGGGTCTGGCGGCGGCTATCGGGTCCATCGCTGAGGCCGTCGAATCGGCCGATCTGAGCGACATCGTGCTCTGCGGACACAGCTACGGCGGCATGATCATTACAGGGGTCGCGGATCGGATCGGCGATCGGATCAGAAGGCTGGTCTATTGGAACGCATTCGTCCCCAACGATGGCGAATCGCTCAACGACATGGTGCCGGACAACTATGTCGCGCTATTTAGCGACCTCACTCAACCCGACGGCTCGGTGATGCTGCCCTTTGAGGTTTGGCGCGAGGCATTCATCAATGACGCGGATCTGGACCTTGCCCAATCCGCCTTCGATCAGTTGAATCCCCATCCAGGCAAAACGTTTTCTGATGGCATTGAACTCAGTCAGAACCCGGCGGAGTTTTCGATCCCGAAATCCTATGTGAACTGCACCGAGGACATCGCACTGCCACATAGCCTGGGGTGGCATCCGCGACTCTCAGAAAAGCTGGGGGTTTTTCGTTTGATTCAAATTCCTGGCAGCCATGAGCTATGTTTCACCCACCCGGAGCGGTTGGCCAAGGCGTTCATGGCCGCCGGCCGGGATTGAGAAAGTCTACGGATAAGCGATGCTCAGGCCTTCGGCGACCAAGGCGGGCCGCTCCTGCCCTTCGATTTCAATGACATGTTCGAATGTGCAGCGGATCCCGCCATCTTTAGTGTCTTCGGCGTTGAGCAGCTTCTGAGCGAGACGCACTCGTGCATCGACCGGAACGGGGGCGGTAAAGCGCAGCTTGTTGAGGCCGTAGTTGACCCCGCGACTGCGTTTTTTTATCGACCAAATCGTCGCTCCCAAACGGGGCACTAGAGAAAGCGTCAGGAAGCCGTGGGCGATCGTTTTGCCGTTGGGCATATCGGCCTTGGCCCGCTCAACATCTACATGGATCCACTGATGGTCGCCGGTCGCTTCGGCAAACTTATCGATCATGTCCTGGTCAATGGTGATCCACTCAGAAGCCCCCAGTTCTTTACCAATGTGCGCTTTCATGGCCTCGGGTGTTTCGAACTCAAGCATGACGGGCTCCTTTTTTTGCGCCTAAACGTGCTAGTCAACAGGGCGCGATTAAACTACATTGCTCCACCAAGGTGCTACTAGGTTGCTACCGTCGGCAATATAGAGGGGAGCCGTCATTTCATCGACCACGGCCGTGCCATTGCCGGAAGATGCGCTGATCTTGCGCTATCAAGGTGGCGGAAATTACGTCGATTGTTACCGCACGCAAGTGCCAGGGTCGGTGTCGCTCGCCCGATTGATTACCAGCTTCTATACGAGCCCGCTGTTCAAGCTTGAACGCAGCGCGCTTTATGTGCTGTCACTCGGCGCCTCGGATGCTGACGTGCATGCGCTGGCTAACGGAGACATCGATCGTTTCTCGGCATGGACGGTCGAGGCGCGTGAACCCGACCAACTGCTACTCAGCGACGTGCGGGCACGAACCCGCTCTTGGCTCAAAGTAGACGCTTTGGATAACAGTGCCACCGCACTTTTCTTTGGATCAGCCGTCCTCGCCCAGGTCGATCGCGAAGACATCGGTATCATCGCCAGTTCGCTGCTCGGTTTTCACGTGATGTACTCTCATGCCCTGCTGAACGCCGCGCGCCAACGCTTGCTGTCGGGGGTAAGCCAGCCATGAGCAACTATCAACACACGCTAGTCCTATTGACGTGCTTCGTCCTGGCGCAATCACTCCATGCCAATGACGACGCGCTCTCCACGCAGGCAATGATGGCGCCGCCAACGCAGTCGTGGATCACCAATGGCGGTAACTTTTTCAATCAACGTTTTTCGCCGCTTGATGAAATCGATCGGACAAACGTGGCCAAGCTCAAGGGGGTGTGGCGGGCGCAGCTCAACGGCTCGGGCGTTGGCCCACCTTTCTCGGGCGAAGCCCAACCGATTGTTCATGACGGCGTGATGTACCTGATCACCGGCGCCGACGATGTGTTTGCCCTCGATATCGCGACGGGTGCGATCAAATGGGTTTACGAGTCGGGCTTGGATCCCAAAATCTCCACCATCTGCTGTGGCTGGACGAGCCGCGGTGTCGGCATTGCCGAGGGCAAGATCTTTGTCGGGCGCTTGGACAGCAAACTGGTTGCGCTGGATATCGACAGTGGCGCCGAGATCTGGTCGGCCCAAACCGCGAGCTGGAGAGATGGCTATACCATTACCGGTGCGCCGCTATATTTTGATGGCATGGTGATCACCGGCTTCGCAGGTGGCGAGTATGGCGTGCGGGGTTTGATCAAAGCATTCGACGCCGACACTGGCGATGCACTGTGGACGTTTCATACGGTCCCAGGACCGGGCGAGATTGGGCACGACACCTGGCCCCAAGGATCGGACGCTTATTTGCGCGGCGGCGCTACGGTGTGGCACACGCCGGCTGTCGACCCCGAGCTTGGGTTGATCTACTTCGCTACCGGCAACCCGGCACCAGATTTCAACGGCGCGGTGCGAGGCGGCGACAACTTATTTTCGGTGTCTGTCGTGGCGCTGGACGCCAAGACCGGGCAATACCAATGGCATTTCCAAGAAGTCCATCACGATATCTGGGATTACGACGCCGCCAATCCGGTGGTGCTGTTCGACATTGAACACGAAGGTCAATCGCGCAAGGCCCTCGCGCACGCGGGGAAGACCGGCTGGGTGTATATCCTCGATCGTGTTGACGGCACACCGCTATATGGCATTGACGAGAAAGCGGTACCGCAAGAACCCCGACAGCTCACGGCTGCGACGCAACCCTATCCGCGCGGCGAAGCCTTCGCGCCGCAGGCGTTGGAGATGCCCATTTACGGCTACAAAACCGTCAATGACGGCAAGATCTTCACGCCCTACTGGGATGAACCCTTGCCCATTAGACCGAGTTCTTTTGGCACGGCGGTCTGGGCGCCCTCGTCATACGACCCAAGCGACCACTCCCTATTTATTTGTGGACTGGATCTCATTGGGCTTTTCGTTGGCGGCACCATCGATGGCACCGAGCCTCAATCACAATATCTGGGCGGGCAATTCATCTTCGATAACATCCGCACCGGTATATTTGCG
>JBCCEV010000147.1:0-10835 GCA_039030125.1 Pseudomonadota bacterium
GGTGAATTGATCAACGGCAGTCCGATCAGCGCCAATGGACGAGCGCTTACGCTTTATAAATCCATGGGGCATGCCGTTGAGGACATGATAGTGGCGGACTATGTGTTCAACCGTGCCGAAGATCAGAACATCGGCACGGTTATCGACCTCTAGAGTCTTGTCAGGCGTGTTGCTCCGCCCACATTGCCCGCAGCTCGGGCATGCCAACCCGCGCCACGACATTTTGCTCATCATCCATCAACTCGACGAGGTCTTCTTCACCGTGCCCCCTGATGCTGTAGTAGACCACCGCGCCGTCGGGGCCGCCGCCCTCTGAATGACAGTCATCAGTGCGGCCTTCGAAATATTCACCGGGTTTGCGGATCTCTTTGATGTCGCCGTTCGTGTGATACATGCGCAGTTCACCCTGGATGATCAACATGTTGGTTTTGGCGAGATGATTGTGAATCGCAACCTTTTCACTGGGTTCAAACTTAACCAACAAGTCAGCGATCTGGCGCTCCTCATCGAGATTACAGAGCGTGAATTCCAGATGATCTAGACCAGCAAACGGGTGCCAACTTACGTTTGATTCATCGAAAGCAAATTGGGTAGTCATCGCTTCTCCCGACGTTATCGCAGTTGGAGACTAATGTTAGCTTGAGCATCATGTTACGGCGCCGAATGCGCTCACCAATTCTAGCGCAGCTTGAATCGCTGTATTTTCCCCGTCGCCGTTTTCGGCAGCTCCGAGACAAACTCGATCCAGCGCGGGTATTTGTAAGGGGCTAGCTGGTGCTTGACGTGCGCCTGGAGGGCAACCATCAATTCCTCGCCCGGTGTATTGTCGCCGGTAAGCACCACGAAAGCCGCTGGTTTAATCAAGTTCTCCTCGTCGGCCTTGCCAACGACCGCCGCTTCCAACACAGCCTCATGGCCTATCAAGGCGCTTTCAACCTCGGTCGGTGAAACGTAGATCCCACCAACTTTCAGCATGTCATCGCTGCGCCCACAATAGACGTAATAGCCTGATTCATTGCGCAGATATTTATCGCCGGTGCGCGTCCAATCACCCAGGAAGGTCTGCCGGGACTTGGCTCGGTTATTCCAATACATCGCCGCCGATGTCGGACCCGCCACGTGTAACTCGCCTATCTCTCCGGGCGCGACATCCTGTCCATCATCGCCGACCAAGCGCGCGGTGTAACCGGGCACTGGCTTACCCGTGGTGCCGTACTCCAAATCCTCAGGCGCGTTGGAGAGGAAGATATGGAGCATTTCGGTGGAGCCAATGCCATCGAGAATATCCACACCAAAGTGCGCCGACCACCGCTCACCGAGATCTTTAGGCAAAGCCTCGCCCGCCGAGGTACAGCGCCGCAGCGCGACATCATTTTGCGCGGGTAAATTCGGATCGGCGAGCAAAGCCGCGTAGAGTGTGGGGACCCCATAAAAAATGGTGGGTTGATGCTCAACAAGGCGTCTGAACACGGCCTGGGGTGTTGGCCGCTCTGCCATCAATACGGTGGTCGCCCCGACACTGAGTGGGAAGGTTAGCGCGTTACCTAAACCATAAGCGAAGAAAAGTTTCGCCGCTGAGAACACGGTGTCACCCTCCTCGATGCCAAGAACGGGCTTAGCATAAAGTTCAGCAGTCGCAATCAGACTCGAATGAAGGTGAACCGTACCTTTCGGCGCGCCAGTTGACCCTGATGAGTACAACCAAAAGCAGGCATCATCGGCTATCGTGGGCTCGACCGACGGATCGGGGTGCACCTCATCAATGCACTGTTCGTACTCACCGCCCGGCGTGCTGCTTAAGATACGTTGCAGTGGCGCGATCTCCTCAACACAACCTTGAAAGTTGCCCATCAGCGGTTCGGAAACCACGGCAATTTGTGCGCGCGAATCGCGCAGCATGTAACGGTAGTCCTCAGCAACGAGCAACGTGTTGACCAAAACCGGAATAACGCCCGCTCTGATAGCGCCCAGAAACAGGCTTGGTAACTCGAACGAGTCGAGCATGCAGACCAGGATCCTTTGCTCAGGCCTGATCCCAGTCGCTCGCAGCCAGGCGGCGACATGTGCTGATCGCTCGTCAAGATCAGCAAACGTATAGGACCCTCTGTCGTCGATATAGGCGGTCTTGCCCGCGCGCTCGGTCTCAATGTTACGAGCGATCAGATCCCACGCGGCATTGTAATTGCGGGGTACGTCAATCGTAGGCGGAGAATGCCGGTGATCGGCATGACTGAGACCGGGTGACACGCTGGCGCTCTAATATTCTGGGGCGAGCGTGAGTCGGATGCCGTCAAGATCGTCGGTGAATTCGACTTGGCAGGCAAGACGGGAGTTCTCTTGGAAATGCCCCGTGTCCTCGACCATCACTTGCTCGGCGTCCTCGCGTGGCTCCAAACGCGCGGCCCAGTCCTTGTCGACGTAGATATGACAGGTGGAACACACACACTGCCCCCCGCAAATGCCTTCAACCGGCAAGTTCGCGTCGCGCAGGATCTCCATCAAGCTCAATCCTTCCTCGGCGATGAGCTCGTGCGCCTCGCCGTCGCGATCGACTGCATGAACGGTGGCCACGCCTACATTCGCACGTAATCAAAATCGATCGGTTGATTATTAATTCCGATCCGCGGCGGCGCGATCCACGAGGCGAATTCACCGGGCTCGGTGACCTGAGTCATCAGCGACAAGACAAATTCCTGATCCTCAGCCGTAGGCAACCAGTCATCGCGGCGCGCCTGCCATGTCTGTACGTCGATAACATCGCCCGCCGGCGAGACCTTAACCCCCGAAAAGGCGCCGATCTGGCGATGAAAGGCGCGGTGCGGCAGCGAGAACGAGAAGTCGATGTCATTATCGGCAATCACTTTGTTCCACCGATCGATGCCGCGTTGGCAGTCGGCGATATAGTCGTCGCGTAAACGTTCGTTGAGCGAGGTTAAAGCCGAGGTCTCCATCGTGGAAATGGTGTCGCCGGTGACAGTGGTCACGGTGTAGGCTTCGTCGGTCAATTGGTGATCGTCCTTGATACGATTTTCCTGGTAGCGGCCTTTCAAGCCCTGCGTGTAATAGTTCGCCGCGTTCGTCGATTGCTCGGCACCGAACAGGTCTTCGGAAACGCTGAAATGGAAATTGATGTACTTCTGCATCGTCGGTAAATCAATAGCACCGTGGTGACGAACATCCTCGGTTTTATGCGCGCGCATGATCTCACAGGCTTGTTGCACCACTCGACTCACCCCGGTTTCACCCACGTACATGTGATGCGCTTCCTCGGTCAGCATGAATTGGCAGGTGCGAGCGAGCGGGTCAAACGCAGATTCCGCGAGTGAGGCGAGTTGATACTTGCCATCGCGATCGGTGAAAAACGTGAACATGTAAAACGACAACCAATCCGGCGTGCGTTCGTTAAACGCACCAAGAATTCGGGGCCTATCGGCATCACCGGAAGTCCGTTTCAAGAGTCCTTCGGCTTCCTCGCGACCGTCACGTCCAAAGTGCGCCATCAACAGGTGCACCATCGCCCACAAGTGTCGCGCTTCCTCGACATTGACTTGGAATAGATTGCGCATATCAACCAATGAAGGCGCGGTCGCGGCAAGCAAACGCTGCTGTTCGACCGAGGCAGGCTCGGTATCTCCTTGGGTCACGATCAAGCGCCGCAGTGCCCCCCGATGTTCGCCTGGCACGTCTTGCCAAACCGGCTCCCCCTTGTGATCGCCAAATGCGATCTGCTTATCGTCATTGTTTTTCTCCGCCAAAAAAATGCCCCATCGATAGTCAGGCATTTTCACGTGATCGAAATGCGCCCAGCCTTTTTTATCCACGCCAATGGCGGTCCGCAAATAAATTTCTTTTTCTTGGAATTGATCGGGGCCAAATTCTTTCCACCAGCTCATGAACTTCGGGTGCCAAGATTCGAGCGCGCGTTTCAAACGGCGATCGGATTTGAGATCGACGTTGTTCGGTATCAATTCGCTGTAATCAACCGCAGACATGATCCACTCCTAATAGAATTAAGCGCGCCGCTTATCGTACTTGGGCCGCTGCCCAGTGCCGTATAACACTAACGCGCCGTCATCGCCCACCGCGTTTGGTCGTTGAAAGATCCAATTTTGCCACGCGCTCAAGCGGGAGAAAATTTTAGATTCCAGGGTTTCGGGGCCAGGAAACCTGAGGCTTGCTTCCATCCCGGTCAGGGCATCAGGTGAAAATCCCGATCGCGCCTCTAAGACGATGCGGATTTCATCTTCCCAATCGATGTCATCAGGAATGAAGCTCACCAGGCCTAGCTGATCCGCGCTCTCGGCATCGATGCTGGTGCCCAGACGGGATTTAAGCTCAGTCGCTGTTGCTTCCTCACCCATGTAACGGGCCTGCAGGCGTGATATCCCAGAGACCATTGGTAACGGACCAAAGTTCATCGCGCTCAAGGCAATAGCGGCCGGCGGTGCCTCGTCGTCCTCAAATTGGCCGAGCAGCATAAAACTCTGATCGGCGGCGAGCACCAGCTCGAACAAAGTGCCGCCAAAGCAGCTTGCTGGCTCAATAGCCGCGATTAAACTGCGCGCGGACACATCGATACGCTTCAGTACGCGTTTCGCGAGCCGCATGACTTCGTCAGCGAACCAATGATCGCGATGCGCCAACAGTTGGGCGTCATAGGCGAGCACCCGATCGAGGTCGCCGGCCGATTGAAAGCACCAGGTCCCGATCTCGGGTTCGTTGAAACGCAAATGCAAAATCGCATCATCCAATGCGCGCAACATCGCGAAGTACCAATAATTGGCGCCCGCGTTGACGACCTCGCCGATATTCGCCGGTGGTTCGACCGCCGGCCCCTGCAGGTTGAACGTTGCAACGCTCAACGCCCGGTTAATTTCCACGCTCAAGTAGTCGTAGGCGATCGAATGCTCAGTGAGTTCCCGTTTCAGCGGCGGCAGAGCTACGCCACCATCGACTTCGCGCGGATTGTCCGCGGTAATCGCCTCAGCGCGAGCCCGGACGCGCTCGTCGAACTTCGAGGCCGGAACAATTTCGTCCACCAAGCGCCAGTCCACCGCCCTCTGGCCACGGATCCCCTCTTCGGTGGTGCAAAAGAAGTCAGCCCGGTCGCGTCTTACCATTCGCTTATCAACCAGGCGCGTCAGGCCACCAGTCCCGGGCAGTACGGCAAGCAGCGGTAATTCGGGTAACGACACCGCGCTTGAGCCGTCATCGGCCAGAATAATTTCTGAGCACGCCAGCGCCAATTCATATCCGCCACCGGCGCATGAGCCTTTGATCGCGGCGAGAAAGGTCAGTCCCGCGTCCTCGGCCTCTTCCATTGCGTTGCGCGTTTCGTTGGTGAACTTACAAAAATTGACCTTGTGCGCGTGCGAGGACAAGCCCAACATTTTGATATTCGCGCCCGCACAAAACACCCTGTCGTTGAGCGAGTGCACGACCACGCAACGTACTTCGGGATGTTCGAATCGGATCCGGGCGATAGCGTCAGCCAATTCGATATCGACGCTTAAGTCGTAGGAATTGAGCTTTAATTCGTAGCCGCTTGCCAGCGTGGCATGTTCATCAACGCTCAAGCCCAGCCAGGCAATGTGTTCCTCGATCGACAGTTGCCAGTGGCAATATTGGTTTGGCTCGGTGCGGAAATCGATGAAACCTTGTTCCGAAGCGGGATGACCGCTGTGTTTTGCCTCCTCGGCCACGATTTGCTCTCTCGTATATTGTGCGCGAGAAGATAATACTGAATTACGCATCTGGGCGCTCATCGGATCAGGCGTCGAAGCGCGTAGAATCCCGCTTTTGCACAAAAGAGCGCCCCATGGCCGCTGAACAAACCTTGCTCGCCGACGCTGCTATCTATCTGGGCGCGGCTGTTATCGCCGTACCGATCTCCAAGCGTCTCGGTCTGGGCTCCGTGGTGGGTTATCTGATTGCTGGCGTGGCGATCGGCCCTTGGGGCCTAAATTTTATCGACGACGCCGAGACCATCCTGCATTTCTCGGAATTTGGCGTTGTGCTGCTCCTGTTTCTGATCGGTCTCGAACTGAGCCCCTCACGACTGTGGGCGTTGCGCCACGCGATCTTCGGCCTTGGCGCGTTACAGGTGGTTGTTACCGCAGCCCTGATCGGCGCGATCAGCGCGATCTTCATTGATGACCTCGCGACAGTGTTTGTCGTCTCGATTGCGCTATCGCTGTCTTCGACGGCGATGGCAATGCAGATCGTCGAAGAAAAAGGCCTCAAAAACGCGGGTGCCGGACAGTCCGGTTTTGCGGTGCTGTTGTTTCAGGATTTGGCCGTGATACCGGTACTGGCATTACTGCCGCTGATGGCGGCCGACGGCGGTGGCGAGAGTACTGCAACCTGGATCGATTTTTTGCGCGTTGTGGCGGTTGTCGCCGGCATACTGGTTGGCGGGCGCTACGTGGCGCGCCATATCTTCCGCCTCATAGCCAATACCGAATTGCGCGAGCTGTTCACCGCCTTTGCCTTGTTTTTGGTGATCGGTATCGCGTTGCTTATGCAAGCGGTGGGGCTGTCGATGGCGTTGGGGACCTTCCTTGCTGGTGTGGTCTTGGCCGATTCCGAATATCGCCAGCAGCTTGAGATCGAAATCGAACCCTTCAAGGGCCTGTTGATGGGCCTGTTTTTTATCGCCGTCGGCATGTCGACCAACCTTGGCCTGCTCGGCGAGCAGTATTTTGTCATCGCGGGGCTTGTCCTCGGCATCCTTGCCTTGAAATTCTCTGTATTGCTCGGGCTTGGACGCTTGTTTGGCTTGAGTGGCAATCAGTGTTTGTTATTCGCAGGGGTGGTATCGCAAGTCGGTGAGTTCGCGTTCGTGATCTTTGGGCTCGCTGATCGTTTGGGTCTGGTGGATTCCGAAATCAGCGACCCTTTAATTGTCGTGGTGAGCTTGAGCATGTTGCTGACACCGCTTGTAATCATCTTGATCGAATCGATCATCGAACGTCGACTTGAGGAAGTGACGAGCGCGCCAAGCATGGAGGCCCAGCAAGCACCGATTATCTTGATCGGAGCCGGGCGTTTCGGCCAGGTCGTCTCGCGAATGCTAACCGCGAACGGCATTGCTGCCACGGTGATTGACAACGACCCTGATCAAATCGAGTTGACACGCCGTTACGCGCACAAAGCTTACTATGGAGACGCAAGACGCCTCGATCTTCTTGAAGTCGCCGGAATTGCCTCGGCAAAACTACTGGTGATTGCCTGCGACGACCCGAACGCAACACTCGAAATTGTCGATACGGTGCGGGCTAAATTTCCCAACCTTCCCATCGCGGCCCGGGCCCGCAACCGCACTCACGCCTACGAGCTTTTTGAGCGCGGCATCAAAGAGGTCGAGCGGGAGGTATTTTTCTCGGCGCTCGCACTTACCGAACGCGTGCTCAAGAACATGGGCTACGCCAAGCAGGATGCGTACGACGCGGTGGCATTCTTTCGCCAGCACGACGAAGACATGCTTGAGCGACTGTTCGAGTTGCGCGGCGAGCCCGACCGGCTCAGGCAATCGGTCATTCAATCGCGCCGTGACTTTGAACAGCTCATGACCGAGGAGCTAGAAAAGCGGCGCGGCGTTGACAATACCCATGAGGACCCGGCTTGATCCTTGATCAATTCGACGCGTTTGAATTCGAAAACGAGTGTGGTGGCGGGCTGGTTAGGCACGACGTCTACGTTCGCGGCAAAGGCCCGCTTATCGTGATCCTGCAAGAACTCCCTGGGATCGGCGGCGAAACCGAGGCACTCGCCAATCACTTTGTTGATCACGGCTTTACTGTGGCTCTTCCCCACTTGCTCGGACCGCTGGGTGAGTTGCATTTAGCGTCCAATTTCTTTCGCGCATTTTGCATGCGCCGCGAGTTTGCTTTGTTCCAGAAGCACCGCTCCTCCCCGATTGTTGATTGGTTGCGTGCGCTATGCCGCTATCTGTGCGAGCGTCACAGCGTCCAGGGCGTCGGCGTCATTGGCATGTGTTTAACGGGCAATTTCGCGATTTCGATGATGGCCGATGCCAAGGTGTTGGCCAGTGTCGCCGCGCAACCATCCTTGCCTGTGGGAATGGACCCCAGGGCCCTGCATATGTCGCGCGCAGAGATCGCCGGCGCGCGCGAGCGGCTCGACCACCACGGACCCATGTACGCTTACCGTTTTGAGGGCGACAGGATTTGTAAAGCACCGAAGTTCGATGCGATCAACGACGTGTTTAACGACGATAAGGAAAGGATCATTCTGCGCCAGTTACCTGGCACTCACCATTCGGTGTTTACACTCGATTTGATCAGCGGCGGTGTGCCGGCGGCCCGGGCGCTTGATGAAATCACCGCTTACTTTCAAACGACCCTTAAGTAGCGCCTAGTCTGCCTCTTTGAGGTGCTCGCGGAGAATGGTGAGCATGCGCCGTAGGGGCTCAGCGGCGCCCCACAACAGTTGGTCGCCAACCGAGAAAGCACCGAGATACTCAGCGCCCATCGCGAGCTTTCGCACTCTGCCAACCGGGACATTGAGCGAACCGGTAACGGCGGCCGGCGAAAGTTGCTTGCGCGTTTCCTCAGGTGTATTCGCAACGACCCCAGACCATTCGTGCGCCGAATCAATGCAGGCCGTCACTTCATCGAGGCCGATAGGCTTTTTGAGCTTCATCATGAAAGCCTGGGAATGGCAGCGCATCGCGCCAACGCGTACGCAAATGCCATCCATCGGAATGGGCGACTCATCGTTGCCGAGGATTTTGTTGCCCTCCGCTTGGGCTTTCCATTCCTCACGCGTTTGGCCATCGGCCATCGGACTATCGATCCAGGGGATTAAACTCGCGGCCAGCGGCACGCCAAAGGCATCGATGGGGAAATCCGAAGACTCCAACGACGCGCTAATCGCCCGATCAACCGCTAATGCCGTGGCGTTCGGATCGTTCAGTACCGAACCCGCATCGTCGCCCAACATTTGCATTTGACGGGCAAGTTCGAGCATTCCCGCCGCGCCGGCACCGGAGGCCGCTTGATAGGTCATCGAGGACATCCACTCGACCAGATCCGCCTCGAATAGGCCAGCGAGACCCATCAGCATGAGACTGACGGTGCAATTGGCGCCGCAGAAGTCGCGCTTGCCGGCCGCTAAGCCAGCACGGATGTGGTCGCCGTTAACTGGGTCAAGCGCCAACACTGACGCCGGGTCCATGCGCAGCGCCGATGCCGCGTCAATCCAATAACCATCCCATCCGGCAGCTCGCAACTTCGGATGGATGGCTTTGGTGTAGTCACCACCTTGACAGGAAATCAGCGCATCAAATCTTCTTAAGGCCTCAACATCGTTGGCATCAGCCAGGGTGCCCGTATCGAATCCCAAATTGTCCGGGCCCGGGCCACCCGGGTTCGACGTCGAGAAAAAACCGGTTTCCAAACCCGTGAAGTCGTCGTTTTCGAGCATGCGCTCGGTGAGCACGGAACCCACCAAACCACGCCAACCGATAAAACCTACGCGCAGCATGACTACTGAAGCTTATGAAAATGGGGCGGCAGGATAGCTTGCGGCGATCCCCAGAGCAATCACGCGCGGGCGCGCGAAAACTCTTTTTCACAGACGACATCGCTTCACAGTTACAGGGTGCAAGCACTCGCTCCTGAGTGCCCGGGGTTATGGCCCTATCTAGTAGCGATAACCGTAACGTTGGTAGCCACGACCGTAGGGGCGATAGCGTTTGTAGCCGTAACCGTAGCGCGAATACCGCCGTGGCTTGTAGTAACGGTGTCGATAACCACGATACGGCGAGTAGCCGTGGTGGCCTAAGCTGACCGTTGGTCCGTATTTCCCGTAGCCCAGATGTATGCCGGCTTCGGCTGGTTGCGCTGCCAGCAGTCCGCCGAGGGCCAGGCCGGTTAAGAACGCAATGGCTGAAATTGTTTTGCGAATTTGATCTTTCATCGTCATCCCCTTCGCCGTTGAGTGTTTTTTACGTGTTTTTAAGACCCGCGGGTCAGAGGACGGTTTCACCTCAGGCGTCTGCGATTACTCACCTCACGTCCAGGACCACTCATTGCGTTTGCTTAATACTCGGTATGACGTTTCACCCAGGCCATCGGAAACGGTAAATCCTGCTCATTGCGTCCATTAGGCACGAGGTCCAGCAAGCCATACGCTGCGTTGAACGGTTCGACGCCGCGCGCATAGGTCGAATAGGTATGAAAGAGATCGCCGTCGTCGTCTTTGGTAAAAACGCTAGTGCCGTGGAGTTCCTCGGAATAAATCGGGACAGGGCGATAGTTGTACTCCATCTCACCCGCTGCTTTTTCGGCATCAGTGGCAGAGACATGAAAATCGTAGTTGAACGAATTGTTGGCCGCGGACACCCACGTGAACGTCCAGCCCATCTTTTGTTGATAGGCCTGAAGTTTTTCTAACGGCGCCCGGGACACCGCGGCGAAAGCAACGCCGCGTTGGTTGAGATGGGCAATCATCGGATTGAAACCATCGGCCCAGAACGAGCATATCGGACAGCCCTGATCCCAATCGGGATGGAACATGACATGCTGGACGATTAACTGCAGATGCTCACCGAACAGTTCACTCAGCAACACCGTGCCACTGGCGCTTTCAAACTCATAATCCCTATCAAGCGCTAACCACGGCATTTCACGACGGGCGCCAGCGACCGCATCGCTCTGTTTCAGCAGCGCTTTCTCTTGTTCCATTAACGCCATGCGCGCGGCTAACCAAGCCTGTTTGTCGTGCGTCTTGTCGGGCATCGCAAGGCCCCTCCCAGCAATCTTCGTTAAATATTAGCGGGCCTTGCAGATAAATCGAGAGCAAAAAAAACC
>JBCCEV010000148.1:0-10760 GCA_039030125.1 Pseudomonadota bacterium
CATAAAAACGCGGGCGGTGCGCGCTGGCGACGCCTACACAATCAACGGTCAGAAAACTTTTATCTCCAATGGTCAACTGGCGGACCTTGTCGTTACCGCCTGTAAAACCGACGTCGAAGCGGGCGCTAAGGGGATCAGTTTGCTCTTGGTGCAACGCGGCGATGAAGGTTTTGAGCGGGGCCGCAACCTAAAGAAGGTTGGGTGGCCGGCCCAGGACACATCTGAGTTGTTTTTCAATGAGGTTGAGGTCCCGGTTGATCGACTACTTGGCGAGGAAAACGGCGGCTTCAAGATCTTGATGCACGAACTGGCTCAGGAACGCTTATTGGTCGCTATTCGCTCGGCGTCGAATATCGAAGCCGCGCTTGAACAAACGGTTGCCTACACCAAAGACCGCGAAGCATTCGGTAAAAACATCTTCGGGTTCCAGAATACGCGATTCAAATTGGCGGAGATAAAAACGCGTGCGACCGTAGTCAGGACTTTTGTTGACCGCTGTATGGAATTGCATATGGCCGGCGATCTCGACGCGGACGATGCCGCGATGGCGAAGTTATACGCGACCGAGATTCTCTGCGAGGTGCTCGATGAATGCGTGCAACTGCATGGCGGTTATGGATACATGTGGGAGTACCCGATTGCACGGGCGTGGGCAGGGCATCGCATCACGCGGATTGCGGGCGGATCCTCGGAGATCATGAAAGAAATTATCTCCCGAACTTTGTAAGGTTTTGTGAAATCCCACTGTCACTGACTTTTACAACGCCTGACAATGTGAAGCATTGTTAACCGGTTTATGGATCAAGAGCTTAGTCGCCGCCTACGATCACCGATTAACGACCAGTGTGAAGTTGTTCTCAGTTTACCTGTCAATACTTTTTACAAGGGCGCCCGCGCAACGTTCGAAAACCCGCTGTTTCACCCGTTTTTTATTCATTGGCATCGAAATTGCTGCATTTGCTGGGTCTACTTTATGGATACCCATTAAGATGTTGCGCAGCCTAATTACCGCAAGCACGTTACTGCTTTTGCCCTTAGCGTCCCTTGCCACCCTTTACAGCTACGAAGACCTCAACGCGAATAACGGCAACGGTAGCTTCGGTGACCGACTGAGCACGGTGGCTGGAACTTACGATGACGTCTCTGAAAATTTCACTTGGGATGTCGGGTTCAATGTCGGAAATGCCGTGGATGGATTTTGGCTCGTGGTGAACCGCGGGCCGAACCCCAAGAGCGCAGACGTTAATGAACTTGCGATTATGTATGGCGATATGACGACTGGTAATGGAACTGGGATCCTCAGCATCTATTCCTACAATGGACAGAACAACAGTAATAGCTGGAATAACCCAGGCGATTTCATCGAGCGGCAGACTTTCAGCTACACCGCTGACTCATTCAGCCTCGCCTTTGATGCTTCTAACGTCAACGCGCATACGCCGCCGCCTCCTGGGGGCGGCGCCACGCAAGATCCCTGGGAAGGGATCCAATTTGGTAACGACCCTGTCAACCCTCTTGAGATCGGCATCTGGTTCCATATCTCAACTGGGTCGAGCTTTAGCTATGACCAAAACGATCAACTCACCGGCTATGGTTACAGCAGCCAAGGGTGGTATGACAAGAATCGTCGTTCCGTAACCGTCGTCCCAGAACCGGCGACACTGGCGCTGTTCGGGGCTGGCTTGCTGGGCGCAGGCTTTGCGCGTCGCCGGAGACAGACGTAGGCTTAAGTTCGCCAATCTCAGCAGTTAAGAACCGCGCTAGAAGCGCGGTTCTTCCGTTTTGGGGCTCGACAAACGACGCGTAGCGTCATCTACTTAGCGGTTCAGCAGCTAGCCGGTTCATAAGCCGATGAAATTCTACGATTGCCAAATCGCACCCAATCCACGCCGGGCCAGGATCTTCCTGGCGGAAAAAGGGCTCGATATCGAAAAAGTTGAGATCAATATTCGAGCAGGTGAAAACCTTACCGACGACTTTCGAGCGATTAATCCACACGGGCTGCTGCCGGTTTTACAACTCGATGATGGCACCTGTATCGATGAAGTCATGGCGATTTGCCGCTATATCGAGGAACTTCATCCTGAACCTAATTTGCTGGGGCGCGATCCCAAGGAGCGCGCGCTGATCACCTCACGCCAACGGAAAGCGGAGTTCACCGGCATGCTTGCTGTGTCGGAAATGTTCAGAAATAGTGCCGAGGTATTTGCCAATCGCAGCCTGCCGGGGATGGATGACCAGCCCTCGATTCCGGATCTGGTCGGGCGTGGACAGCGCACCATAAAACGCTATTTCGAGATCTTTGAATCCTATTTGGCCGACACACCTTTCGTCGCGGGTGATTCGTTTTCGATGGCTGATATCACCGCGTTCTGCGTTATCGATTTTGCCAAGTGGGTGAAGATCGAAATCCCCGAGAACAATATCAACATGAAAGCTTGGTACGACAAAATCGCGCTACGCGATAGCGCGTCTGCTTGAAGGGACAGCGTTTTATGGACTTGGAAGCCGAAAACTATGTGGTAAGCGCGCGGTGGCTGCTGGGGCATCTTGATGCACCTGATCTGCGGATCATCGAGTGCACGTCGCTGTTGCCGAATTATTTCGAGGAGTCCTGCGAGGACGGCCTCGAATTGGAAAGCGGGCGCTCCGATTACGATGCCGGCCATATTCCCGCGAGCGGTTTCGCGGACATCCTTCGCGAGCTTTCCAACCCGCACGATGAAACCAAGATGTATGGCATGCCAGCGCCGGAGCAATTTGCCGAGGTAATGGGGCGGCTAGGTATCGGCGAAGGGACAGCAGTGGTGCTCTACGACCGGCAGCTAAATATGTGGGCTTCGCGAGTGTGGTGGCTCTTGCGTGCGCATGGATTTAAGAATGCGGCGGTGCTCGACGGCGGGTGGGCCGCTTGGTGCGAGGCGGGCGGTCAGAGTTCGACCGGCGCCTGCAACTATTTACCTTGCGATTTCAAGGTGAACGAATCACTCGATCTTATTGCCAGTAAAGAGGAGGTCCTGGCTGCGACGCAAGACCGTTCCGTGTGCTTGATCAATGCATTGGACGAAGACGAGTTCTCCGGCCGCCCGCCGCACCGCTATGCGCGGCCTGGGCGCATACCGTCGAGTATTAATGTCCCGTTTGCGAGGACCGCGGACCCCGAAACCAACCGGTTCGTTGATGAGACAACCATGCGCACAATTTTTGAAGCGGCTGGTGACGCATTATCGAGTGAACGTGTCATTTGTTATTGTGGCGGCGGCATTGCCGCATGCAATACCGCGCTCGCACTGACCCGCTTAGGGGTGGAGAATGTAGCGGTTTACGATGGTTCGATGACGGAATGGACGCTTGATCCCGCGACCCCGCTTGAGACCGGTTGAGAAGGAGGCTCGCCGTGACCGTTTTCGCGGGTACAATGCGTCGTCGCAATTGGTATAGGTAATTCCGTGAAATTACGTTTGTTCTTTTGTGCGTCCGCGTTGCTCGCTGTGGCATTCCCAGGGTTCGCGAACCAATCGGAAATCGATCTCTGGGCGACGCTAATCAAGCCAAAATTCTTTGGCGATCAGAACATCGTCGAAGGCGACTCGTTGATTGAATTACGGATCCCGTTGCGTGCCGAGGATTCCGGTGTCGTTCCGATTTCGATTAATGCCAAGATTCCACAGACCGAAGATCACTACATAGAGAAAATGTACGTGTTCGTCGACAAGAACCCGAAACCGCTTGCGGGGACTTTCACATTAACCCCGGAAATGGGCCAAGCGGACCTGGCGATGCGGTTGCGCATCGATCAATTCACTCATGTACGTGTGATTGCCCAAACCAATTCCGGAGAGCTCCACATGCATACCGGCTATACCCGGGCGAGCGGCGGATGTTCTGAACCGCCACCGTTTCTCAAACTGAAGGAGGCCAAAGCGCGCATTGGGCAGATGAAGTTTCGCTCGCAAGCGAGCGAGCAGAATGGGGACGTTGCGCTCGCTCATCTATTGATTAGCCACCCCAACATCACCGGTTTGCAGCTCGATCAGCGAACGCGCGCATATATTCCGGCCGAGTACGTGACCAAGGTCGGTGTGCACTTTAATGGCCAACACATCATGACCGCCGAGACCGACATATCGATCAGCGAAGATCCCAGCTTTAGATTCTTCTTCAGACCCAAGGAAGGTGGCACGCTAACGGCACACATGACCGATTCGAAGGGACGCGAAATTTCTCACAGCTTTGAGATCGCCGCGACGGGCTCCTAGCGCCGCAGGCGCGCATTCAATCGCGTAAGTCGAAATAACCGCGCTTAAGGGCGTGCTCCACTGCGGAGAAGCCTTCGCGAGCTTCGGTGTAAGCCTCTCTCAAATCGCGCAGTCGCAAAGCCGCTTGCGCACTGGTGGCGCTTTTGTCGCCGGCCAGGCGGAGCACCGCGGCCAAGTATTCGCCCCGCAGCCGGGCGACCAACTCAGCGCATTCCATAAAGTTTCCGCGCTTGATGTCGCCCGCGATCTCGGTGATGTGGACACGATTAATCTCCACGATCTTATGTTGCATCTCATGGTGCAAGCGGTGATTCTTCACGTCATCAACGGCGCTGGCCATAGCAATCCATAGAATTTGGCTTCGGGTACTGAGCTAGGATATCGACCGGTTTCGAGAATTTTTGAGCGCGCAGACATCGTCTTGAATATCAGCATCCATGTGGGCAGCCATTCCCACCGAGATATCCGCAACGTGACGGAATTTGTGCAGTTCGCTGAATCGCTTGGCGTGGAGATGGCATGGTCAGCCGAGGGTTGGAGCCAAGATGCGGTAACTTCCTTAGCCTACCTCGCCGGTCAGACCCACCAGATCAAACTCGGCACAGGGATTATGCAAACCAGTGCGCGGGCGCCGGCGATGACGGCAATGACCGCGTTGTCGATGGCCAGTCTCAGCGACGGTCGTTTTCTGCTGGGTTTGGGTACCAGCGGCCCGCAAGTCGTCGAAGGGATGCATAACCTCAGCTTTGACGCGCCACTGACGCGGCTGAAGGAAAATGTTGAGATTTGTCGCCGAGCATTCCGCGGCGAAAAACTGGAGTTCGCCGGACGGCACTATCAAATGCCGCTTCCCGATGGTGAAGGCAAAGCGTTGCGTCTGGATTTTGAGCCAACTGACATTCCTATCTATCTGGCGACGCTTGGCGAACGGTCGCTGGCGTACACGGGGGAGGTCGCTGACGGCTGGCTCGGAACATCGTTTTCGCCAGATTTTCCAGAAGCGCATCTTGCGCATATTCGTCGCGGTGCCGAACGCGCGGGACGGACGCTGGCGGACATTGACCTACAAACTGCATGCAATGTCGCGATCGGCGATGATGTTGAGGGGCTTATTGCTGCGGCCAAACCAAAGTTTGCTTTTACCTTGGGAGCGATGGGTTCCGCTGCCACTAATTTCTACAACGCTGCATTTCAGCGTGCCGGGTTTGTCGATGATGCTGAGGCTGTTCAGTCTTTGTGGATAGATGGCAAGCGCGACGCTGCCGCAGCGCGCGTGCCCGATGAGCTAGTCACGGCGTTCGCTGCAATCGGCACACCCGCTATGGTTCGCGACCGCTTTAAGGCTTACGCGCACGCCGGTATCAATTGCTTGGACGTCAGATTCGATTTGCTCGATATTACTGAGCACTTTGCGCAGCTCGAGCAAACTGTCGATCTCGCGAACAGCATTTGAGGTACCGATCTACTCCGGATTTAGCGCGCAGTGAGGGCGCTCGTGCAGTCGCGCGACGTAGTTACGTATGTGTTCGAAGTCGTTTAACTGGTCCATTCGGCGTGCCCAGTTGAGCGTCCAGCCGACAATAATGTCGGTTACTGAAAATGTGTCGTTAACGAGGTAGTTGTAATTCGCAAAGTGTTGCTCGAACACTTCCGCGGCTTTGCTGATCTCATGATTATTCGCGGGCACCACAGCCGGGACTTGCATATCCTCTGGGTAGAAGCCGTTATGTTTCATGTTGCTCCACAAATACCCCTCCATTTCCGTTAAGGCAAAGCTGGTCCATTGCCCGTGGCGCGCTCTTGCGAGTGTTCCTGGTTTCGCGATCAGGTTTTTCTCGGGGGCCAAATCACACAGGTAGGTACAAATTGCTGCTGACTCGAAGAGTGCTTCATTGTCGATGACAATTGCGGGAAGCTTCGCTTGCGGATGATATTCGCGAAGTTGTGGGCTACCGATCATTTTCCCAGCATCGATATTCTCGAAAGGCAAGGCTAATTCGTTCAAGGTCCACACGCAGCGTGCGGACCGCGCATAGCCGGCGCTATAAAGTTTAATGTTCGGTTGCGCCATTGTTTACGACCCAAAGTTTATACAGGCGCGAATTATCGCATCGTTTGACTTAACCCATTGAAGCGGTGCGCATTCGGTGCGGTGAGAAACGCGTACAATAAGGTCTGTGAGGGGAAATAGGCCGCCACAAAAAAAGAGCAAGCGGCCAGATGAATGTGAGCAATCCCGATAAATCCTTAACCAGCGCCGCTAACTACTGGCGGGCTAACTTACGCCTGGTAGGTTCGTTATTAGCCGTATGGTTTGTGGTCTCGTTCGGATTCGGGATCCTGCTGCTTGACTGGATGAACCAGTATCGGTTTTTTGGTTTCAAGCTTGGTTTTTGGTGGGCGCAGCAGGGGGCTATATTCATCTTCGTCATCCTGATTTTTGTTTATGCCCGCGCAATGCGCAAGCTCGACGCCAAATTTGGCGTTGAGGATGATGACTAGCTTGGATACCCAGACACTAACTTACCTTTTCGTGGGAGTGAGTTTTGCGCTGTACATTGGTATTGCTATCTGGTCGCGCGCGGGTTCTACCAATGAATTTTACGTTGCCGGTGGCGGCGTGCACCCAATCGCCAATGGGATGGCGACCGCCGCGGATTGGATGAGTGCTGCTTCATTTATTTCGATGGCTGGGATTATTTCGTTCTTGGGTTACGACGGTGCGGTTTACCTGATGGGTTGGACCGGCGGTTACGTATTGCTGGCGATGCTGCTGGCGCCTTATTTACGTAAATTCGGCGAGTTTACGGTGCCAGACTTCATCGGCACGCGTTACTACTCCAATGCCGCTCGCGTGGTCGCGGTAGTCAGTCTGATCGTGATTTCTTTCACCTACGTGGCGGGTCAAATGCGGGGGGTGGGGATTGTGTTCTCGCATTTTCTTGATATCCCCATCAACTGGGGCGTCGTTGTCGGCATGGCTGTGGTTTTCATGTACGCCGTGCTCGGCGGCATGAAAGGGATCACCTATACCCAAGTCGCCCAGTACTGCGTACTGATATTCGCGTACCTCGTTCCCGCGATCTTTATCTCGATGTTGATTACCGGGATCCCAATCCCCCAGATCGGTTTGGGCGCGGTGGTAAACGATGGCTCGGGTATCCCCGTTTTGCAGCGTCTGGATGACACCCTGCAGGCTTTGGGGTTCGCGCCCTACACCAATGGTTCGAAAGCCACGATTGATGTGTTTGCGATCACCTTGGCGCTGATGATTGGCACGGCGGGTTTGCCGCACGTCATCGTCCGGTTTTTTACGGTGCCGAAAGTTCGAGATGCTCGTATTTCCGCCGGTTATGCGCTTCTCTTCATTGCTTTGTTGTACACCACCGCACCGGCGGTAGGCGCCTTCGCCAGACTCAATTTTGTCGATACCGTTCACGGCAAGCTTTACAGCGAGCTTGCCGACTGGTTTAAAAATTGGGAGCGCGTCGGACTGGTCGCGTGGCTCGACAAAAACTCGGATGGGAAGGTTCAGTACGCTCCTGGGGTGCCGTTCGCCGGTAAACCGACTTTTGATGAAGAGCTTACAGGACCGTTTGGTCAACGAACGGTGATAAACGCGCCGTCAAAAACCGCTAACGAAGTTTATATCGATCGGGACATCATGGTTTTGGCGAACCCCGAAATCGCCACTTTGCCACCATGGGTGATCGCTCTGGTCGCCGCTGGGAGTCTCGCGGCGGCCTTATCCACGGCGGCCGGTTTGCTGCTGGTGATTTCGACGTCGGTCTCCCACGATTTACTTAAAAAAACCTTGGCGCGCGGGATCACCGATAAGCAGGAGCTGATGTACGCGCGCTTGGCTGCGGCGGCCGCGATTGGCGTGGCCGGGTATCTCGGGATCAATCCGCCTGGCTTTGTTGCGCAGGTGGTCGCCTTTGCGTTCGGCTTAGCCGCAGCTTCCTTGTTCCCGGCTATCGTAATGGGGATTTTTTCCCTGAGAATGAACAAGGAGGGCGCGATTGCCGGGATGATCAGCGGGCTGGCCTTCACGTTTGCCTATATCGTGTATTTCAAATTCGTCGCGCCGGAGCTAAACACCGCGGCGAATTGGTGGTTTGGTATATCGCCCGAGGGCATTGGTGCCCTGGGCGCCGCTATCAACTTTACGGTCGCCTGGACCGTTGCCATCCTCACTAGGGCGCCGTCAGCGGAGACTATTGCCTTGATTGAAGATATTCGCCTGCCCCGTGGGGTCAGTACCCCGCATACGCATTAATCACCGGAGTGGGGACGAAACTGGGCGAATAGCGCGTTTCGATATAAGAAATCGGCGAATCCCTCTAGCGATCTTGGGCGTTCCCTGCTTCAATACCGCCACGCTACCGACACGTCGTCTATAAAAAACCAAGGAGCCGACGTTGATGCCCACGCAAAAGTCCACGGCAACGAGTTCCGTGACTGCCCCTTTTGCCGATATGTTGTCTGCGGCACGACAAATTGTGCGCACGTCCGGCGATCTGCTGCCGATGGACTGCTGGATGGTCACCAAAGTCGATGGTGATGACTGGATTATGCTGGCAGTACAGACCACCGGCTATGACGTCAAGGAAGGTGACATCTTCACTTGGTCAGACAGCATCTGCTCGCGGATGGCGAAGGGCTTGGGGCCGATGTTCGCCCCGGACATATCGGTGCTTCATGCTTACCGCAGCGCACCGATTGCTAATCAATTAAAGATTGGCGCCTATATCGGTCTGCCCTTACTGCACGCAGATGGCTCCTTGTTTGGCACCTTATGCGCTGTCCACCCGACCCCGATCGTTTTTGACATCACGCTCCACCGCGAGTGGTTAATTTTGCAGTCTCGGCTGCTTTCGAGTCTGGTCGCCGCCGAGCAGCGCGAGGAGGCGACCTCTCAAGCGCTTACCCAGGAGCGTCACGCTGCGCAGTTGGATGAATTGACAGGTGTCTATAACCGGCGCGGCTGGAATCGATTGATTGAAATCGAAGAGGAACGCTGTGTTCGTTACGACAAGAGCGCCGCTGTTCTTATTGTCGATTTAGACGATCTCAAGAATACGAATGATGCTTTTGGTCACGAGCGTGGCGATGTATTGCTCCGCCGCGCGGCGAATGCGCTACATCACGCCGTGCGATCGTTCGATGTCGTGTGCCGGATCGGAGGGGATGAGTTTGCGATCCTTGCTATAGAAGCCGACGAGCAAAGCACGACGGAATTGGTTAATCGTGTAAGGCGATTGCTCGATGAGGAGGGGATCCCAGCGTCTATCGGATGGGCGTGTCGAGACAGTGAGCAATCCTTGCCGGAGACGGTTAAGGTCGCTGATCGCCGGATGTATGACGACAAGCGGGCACGCAAGCGCGTACACTAAAACATCTCTTGCCATTCTAGGCCGCTGCGATGGACGAACAATTCGAACAGCGACCGTTATTACCCGTCGCGCGGATGCGCGAACTGGTGGCCCGTTCGGATTTTGAATCCGCCATTCGCTTGGTCCTGCACCTCACTGCGTTCGTGTCGCTCATCGCCGCGATAGTTGTACTTCCCAAGCACTGGGCCGTCGATTTGGCACTCAGCATTTGCTTGGCTTGGGTCTGGAGCGCACTGTTCGCGCCGTTTCATGAGTGTACGCATCGCACCGCGTTTAAGAGCAAACTTGGAAACCGGATAGGTGTTTGGCTCACTGGGATCCCCTTTGGCATGGCTCCAGCGGTGTACCGGACATTTCATTACGAGCATCATCGCCACACCCAAGACCCCGATAAAGATCCCGAATTAACCGATCCTAGATACGCCCATTGGCCTGAGAATGTGCTCGGCTGGATTGTCATGGCCAGTGGTTACGGCTTGATCATGCTTAAGCTTCGACCCTTGATAGCGTTTCTAAGATTACCCATCGAGCAATGGCGTGATATCGCAAGTTGGGCGCCGAAGATCGACAATCCCCGGGGGCTTAAGCGAGAGTGTTATGTGATCGCCGGGCTGTGGCTCGTGTTCGTCGGGGCGAGCCTGTTTTGGGTCAAAAATGGAATTTGGCTAGTGGCCGCAGCCTGGTTGGCACATGGTTTTCAAGCCTTATGGGTTGCCAGTGAGCACACCGGATTACCGCCTAAAGGCACGATACTCGACCGCACTCGCTCGGTGATCTCCAATCGTTTCGTGCGCTGGTGGCTTTGGAACATGAACTACCATGCCGAGCACCATGCCTGGCCAGGGATCCCGTGGTACCGGTTGCCGCTTGCTCACGAAGAGGTTCGCGAGTCGCTGGGATCTTTGGCGAATAGCTACGGCGCGCTCCATGCCAATATCATTCGGGGTGTTAATCGTCCGACTTGTGATACTGGGGCGTAGGCTGGGCGGCGCTGTCTAAAGTTTGCCGCTATTTTTGCCGCTAGCCGCAGTGATCATTGCTGAGGGTGGTTGCAGGTGGCAAAGTCGCTCAAAATCTTAGCGGTTGATGACCAACCGATTGTCCG
>JBCCEV010000149.1:0-10702 GCA_039030125.1 Pseudomonadota bacterium
CGACGAGGAGCCACGTATCGAAGTGTCGATGCGGTGGACCGAGGCCACCGACGAGGTGATTCGCTCGTACGCGAACGGGATTCCCACCGGTTCCGGCGGCACGCATGAAAACGGGTTCAAGCAGGGCATCGCCAAGGCGCTCCGTGGCCACATGGACAGCCACAAGCTGACGCCGAAGGGCGTGAAGGTCACCGCGGACGACATCCGAGAGGGGCTGGTCGCGCTCATGCAGTTGATACAGACGATGAACGCCAGTGGTGGTCTCCTCGCTCACCCCGCGAATGTCCGGGATCGTTCGGTGGAAGCGCTCGGGATCACGCTTCAGCGACGTCTTTAACTGCGCGTACAGGACGGCTTCCTCTTCGCTACCCGGTTTCTTTTCGAGAACCTTGGGATTTTCCTCTGCTTGATACCCCAACAATGCGAATAAGGTTGCATCGCCCCCGTCATCAAGAATCATGTTAGGGCCCCTGCCATTACCCCAATCTAGAATCCGGTCGGTGTACTGCCAGTACTCCTTCAGGGTTTCCCCCTTGTATGCGAACACGGGAGTCCCCGTTTTGGCGATGGCCGCCGCCGCGTGATCCTGAGTAGAGAATATGTTGCAGCTAGCCCAGCGGACTTTCGCCCCCAGATCCTGCAGTGTCTCGATCAGCACCGCCGTCTGGATTGTCATGTGCAGAGAACCGGTGATCCGCGCGCCTTTCAGGGGCTGTTCTTTGGCAAACTCTTGGCGAGTCGCCATCAAGCCCGGCATCTCTTGCTCGGCTAAATCGATTTCTTTGCGGCCGAAAGCCGCCAAGCCCATATCGGCAACGACGTAATCTTTGACTTTGCGCTTGGCCTTTGGTGCGGGCGCGCTCTTAACGTTGCGTCCGTTCGTTTTAGAAGCAGCAGTTCCTCGTGTCATGTTGTCCGTTCTCCGGTCTTAAATACAGAATTAATTAAAGGTTAGTTAACTGAGCGCGCTACGCAACGTCTCGGCGAGGTCGGTTTTCTCCCAGGAGAAACCGCCGTCCGCTTCGGGCTCGCGTCCGAAGTGACCGTAAGCTGCCGTGCGCTCGTAAATGGGTCGGCTCAATTGCAAATGTTCGCGAATCCCGCGAGGCGATAAATCGACCGCTTCTGACAGCGCGGCTTCTAGTTTTGATTCTTCGACCTCGCCGGTGCCGTGCAGATCGACATAAAGCGAGAGCGGCTTCGAAACCCCGATAGCGTAAGACAATTGAATGGTGCAGCGCTCCGCAAGGCCGGCCGCGACCACGTTTTTGGCGAGATAACGGCACGCATAGGCGGCCGAACGGTCGACCTTTGATGGATCTTTGCCTGAAAATGCGCCGCCACCGTGGGGCGCGGCACCACCATAGGTATCAACAATAATTTTGCGGCCCGTCAAACCCGCGTCCCCGTCCGGACCACCGATCACGAAACGACCCGTCGGGTTGACGTAGAACTCTTCTTCCGGACACATCCAACCGGCCGGCAAGGCCGCTTCGACGAAAGGACGCACCGCCTCTCGAACATCGTCTTGGGACAACGCTTGTTCGTGCTGCGTGGAAACCACCACCGATGTCGCGCGCACGGGTTTGCCATTCTCATACTGCAGCGTCACCTGACTCTTTGCATCCGGCCCAAAACCCGTGCCGCCGGCATGCCTAGCGCTGGCCATATCTTGCAAAATCCGATGCGAATAATAAATGGGCGCTGGCATCAACACATCGGTTTCCCGGCATGCGTAACCAAACATGATCCCCTGGTCGCCCGCACCCTCATCTTTGTCGTCGCCGCTGTCCACGCCTTGCGCGATATCGACCGATTGCTTATGAACGTGAACTGCCACGTCGGCGTGCTGCCAATGAAACCCGTCTTGCTCATAACCAATCGACTTGACCGCATCACGGGCCAGTGTCTCCATCGTTTCGTGCGTAATCGAATCGGGGCCACGAACCTCACCGGCGATAACAATCCGGTTAGTCGTTGTCAGCGTTTCAACCGCCACCCTCGAACCGTTGTCAGCGCCTAAGAAAGCATCAACCACGGCATCTGAAATACGATCACAAACTTTATCCGGATGACCTTCAGAAACCGATTCACTGGTAAATAAGTAGTTCGAGCGCACGAAATCACTCCTTGAGGAAGTAAATGAGTAAGGATCAGGTTGAACAAGCCGACTTGAGGGCGCGTATTATGACTGATCCGGACACCCAACGGCACCCGAAATCGCCCCGTTTGGCGCTATTGAGCGACAGTCAGCGCAATTTTTCCCATATGCTCGCCTGAATCCATCAAGGAATGTGCGGCGGCCGCCTCGGCGAGCGGAAAAGTTTTGTAAATTTTCGACCTCAAGCGACCGTCTGCGACGGCTGGCCAGAATTCCTTCTCCACCAATGCCGCGATCTCGGCTTTCGCCTGCGTCGATTGCGGTCGCAACGCCGAACCCGTCACAATCAGCCGCTTCATCACCACCTCAACAAAATTCACTTCGGCTTTGGGGCCCAACAGGAAAGCAATGAGCACATAGCGCCCGTCCATACCCAGTAATTTGAGATTGGCGGCCACATAGCTCCCGGCAACCATATCCAAGACCACATCAAAACCGCGGTCGCCGGCAAATTCTTGTGCGTTCTCGAACCAATCTTCGGTGCGGTAATTAATCGCGAGATCGGCGCCTAATCCGCGGCAAAAATCACACTTCTCGGCGGTACCTGCGGTTACCACGACCTCGGCACCAAATAGCTTTGCTACCTGGATGGCGGTCGCCCCGATCCCACTGCTCCCGCCGTGCACCAGCACCCGATCTCCCCGACTAAGTTGTCCCCGCGAGACGAGGTTGTGTTGCACCGTAAAACAGGTTTCAGGGAGCGTCGCGGCTTCAACCGCAGACAGATTATCTGGCCATGGTAAACAGTGCTCAGCATTGACCGCGCAATACTCGGCATAACCGCCACCGTGCGTCAGGGCAACAACGCGGTCGCCTTCACCCCACCGCTCAACTCGCGTCCCGCAGGCCACGACCACACCAGCTATTTCCAGGCCCGGGAAAGGGCTGGCGTCGCTCGGTACCGGATAATGACCTTCTCGTTGCATGACATCAGGGCGATTGACACCTGCGGCGAGAACTTTCACCAGTACTTGGTCGGCATTGATTTCGGGGATCTCGGTTTGACAAGGTTGCAACACCTCAGGACCGCCCGGTTCACTGATCTCTATCGCGCTCATCGTTGACGGGACGGCCATGTTTTTTCCTTTCTTCAAATACAGCGGAATAATAAAACGGGACTAGCGCATGTAAAGGAGTGATAGCATTGCGCCATGAGCACACAGCACCACCGATTACTTATTTTGGGTTCTGGACCCGCTGGTTACACTGCGGCCGTGTATGCGTCGCGCGCCGCGCTTGAGCCTGCTTTGATCACAGGTATCGAAATTGGCGGCCAAATGACGACGACGACCGACGTCGACAATTGGCCGGGCGATGATGAAGGCGTACTCGGTCCGGAACTGATGGAGCGCATGAAGCGGCATGCCGAGCGCTTCGGTACGCAGTTAATTTATGACCACATCAACGCGGTGGACCTATCGGGGCCGCCTTTTCGCCTGAGCGGCGATAGCGGCGAATACAGTTGCGATGCCTTGATCATCGCTACCGGTGCCTCCGCCAAGTATTTGGGGCTGCCGTCGGAGGAAGCGTACAAAGGCCGCGGCGTTTCGGCGTGTGCAACCTGTGATGGGTTCTTCTATCGGGAACAGCCCGTCGCGGTCGTTGGCGGTGGCAATACCGCGGTCGAAGAGGCCCTCTACCTCTCCAACATTGCTTCCCACGTCACTGTGGTTCATCGCCGCGATGAATTTCGCGCCGAGAAGATATTGAGCACAAAGCTCCAAGAGAAAACGGACGGCGGAAATGTCACCATCGAATGGAATCACGTCCTTGATGAGGTTTTGGGCGATGCACAAGGTGTCAACGGCATTCGAATCAAGGATGTCAGCAGCGAAAACACCAAGGAAATTCCGGTTCAAGGAACCTTCATTGCGATCGGACACACGCCAAATACGGATGTCTTCAAAGGCCAACTGGAAATGGATGGTGGCTATATCAAGGTTCAAAGTGGCGCCAACGGGTTCGCGACGGCAACTAGCGTCCCAGGCGTTTTCGCCGCCGGTGACGTCGCCGATCCAATTTACCGCCAAGCCGTGACATCAGCGGGTGCCGGTTGCATGGCGGCGCTCGACGTCGAGCGCTATTTGGAACAGTAAGGCGAGACGCTCGAGCCGCTAATCAACGACTGTGGCATAGCGGGCTTGTAACGCCTCGTAAATCGCGTCGCGAAAATTGGGCGCATCACTATCGAGCTCACGCGCTATCTCCGTCAACACCTCGTTGTCTTCAAGGCCATTCCAGACTTTGATGTACTCGCCGCTCCGGTAGCCGTGATCTTGGCGAAAAACGTTCAGTACATTTTTGCCTACGTAAGCGCGATAAAGATCATCAAAATCGCAGTCCAACAAGCCCAAAAGGGCTTTCAGAGCGCCGATATCCAATCGCTGATGAACCAACGCGACACGGGCTAGGTTTTCGACTTCCTCCAAAAACTCGCCGGCGTTAGCGGCATCTCGCCATTGCGCCATGATGTGCCTGGCGGCAGCGCGGTGATCGCGCTCGGCGGTGATCCACAGACTCAGGCCAAAATGCCAAATATCAACGAGTTCGAGCAGCGCCTGCTCGCGATCGGATTTCTGATGCTTCCACCACTTCCATCCGTGATGCTCCATCAGCTCGCCACATTCAATCCAAATTGCCCGGTACCACTCTCTTTTCCGATCCAGCCAATCCTGATCAACGTGGCAATTCATCTGATCCTGCATCGCCAGCATGATCGAACACTTCTCTATGTGCGCGGCGCTATCGGTCAAAGATCTTTGCTCAAAATTGCGTCAAAGCCGAAGTATATGCGAAGCGGCTTGCTGCACTGGGATAGATTTTCTATGGTGCTGCGCTGTTCAAGCTGACCTCGAAGTTATGAGTCCGATCTCGGCCACAGCGCTGATCCTGCTAGCGGTCCTGTATTTTTTGGTGCGCCGCCAACGGGCTATCGATCTTGTGATTTGGATTGGTGTGGCATTGTTATTAGTCGTCCCGGTCATCAACGCCGAGGGTCAGTTGAATATTGGGATCCTGAGCCCTGCCGAAGCGCTGGCCGGGCTCGCCAATGAAGGCGTGGTTACGATTGCAGCCCTGTTTATCGTTGCCGCCGGTTTACGTAATACCGGCGCCTTGCGGTTGATCGTGGAAAATTCGCTGGGCACACCGGCGGATAACGCCCAGGCCCGGCAGCGGCTGGTCTGGCCCACCGCCGTTATGAGCGCGTTCCTGAACAATACGCCGCTGATGGCAATGCTAATTCCAGTTGCCGACGACTGGGCAAAGCGTCATCGTCTTGCCCTTTCGCAACTGTTAATGCCGCTGTCGTTCGCTTCGATCCTAGGTGGGGCGTGTACCTTAATCGGCACCAGCACTAATCTTGTCGTCAACGGTTGGTTGGTCGATGAGGCCGGTATGGCAAGCCTCGGCATCTTCGAAATCACCGTTGTTGCTGGCCCCCTCGCGGTTGCCGGGATTGTCTTCGTTTCGCTATTTGCCGACCGCCTCCTGCCGGCCCGGTCAGGCGCTTTCCACGACTTAAACAACGCCCGCGAATATGTGGTCGAAATGCTGGTCGAGAAAGGCGGGCCATTAGTCGGCCAATCCATTGAACAGGCCGGGCTGCGCGGCCTACCTGGCTTGTTCCTAGTCGAGATTCAGCGTGCCGAGGAAGTACTCGCAGCCGTTTCGTCAAACGTAGCTTTACAGGATGGTGACCGCTTGGTGTTTGCGGGGATCGTGGATTCCGTCGTCGATTTGCAGCGGATCCCCGGGTTGCTGCCCGCCACCGATCAGGTCTTCAAACTTGAGCAGTCCCGCCGTAACCGAATGCTGGTCGAAGCGGTGGTGAGCGATAGCTTCCCATTACTCGGCACTACCATCCGCGAGGGTCAATTTCGCACTCACTATAACGCCGCGGTGATCGCTGTTGCACGCAACGGCGAGCGCATCAAGAAGAAAATCGGCGATATTCAGTTAGCTCCTGGCGACACTCTGCTTCTTGAAGCACGGGTTAATTTCATCGAGCAGCAGCGCAACCGTCGAGATTTCTACCTGGTTAGCGCAATCGAAACGCCGCCACCAATTGACTACTCACGTTCCAGCGTCGCGATTGCAATTATCCTGTCGATCATCACCACGGTTGCCACAGGCTTCCTCTCCATCTTGCAAGCCGCGCTGGCCGCGGCAGCGCTAATGCTGGTGACTCGCTGCGTGACCGCTCAGCAAGCGCGGCGCGCCGTCGATTGGGAAGTGATCTTGGTGATCGCAGGCGCAATTGCGCTTGGGCGGGCGCTGGCAGTGAGCGGGCTGGCCGCCCAGATCAGCGAAATCGTTTTGGCCACTTTTGGCGCCTCCCCGACGCTGCTGCTGGCGGCAATTTATGGCTTGACCGCGGTCATGGCCGCACTGATTTCCGCAAAAGCCGCCGCCGTTCTCATGCTGCCAATTGCCATGGCGGGAGCTGTTCAGATGAATTTAGCCTTCATGCCATTCGCCATCGCCGTGATGTTAGCCGCCGCCACCACCGTGGCGACGCCAATCGGATATCCAACTAATCTAATGGTGTATGGGCCCGGGGGTTATCGATACTCCGATTATCTCCGTCTCGGGATCCCCTTAACTCTGTTTCTTTGGGGACTAGCAATCGTGTTGGTCCCGCTGGCCTGGCCGTTTACGGGCTAGGCGAGAACTGCGAGAAAAATCGATCCACATCATCGAATTGCGAGGTCTGTGGCATTGCTGGCAGTGAGTTGATGAACGCACGCCCGTAGGAGCGTTTGGTGATGCGCGGATCAGCCAATACCAAAACGCCGTAATCGAGTTCATCGCGAATCAGGCGCCCAGCACCTTGCTTAAGCTGCATAACCGCCTCTGGGATTTGATAGTGGACAAAACCGCTCTCACCCCCGGCTTCGACTGCCTTGATTCGCGCCTTAACCACCGGGTCGTTAGGCACCGCGAACGGTAGTTTGTCGATAATCACACACCTTAGCTGTTCACCGCGCACATCGACCCCTTCCCAAAACGTCGCCGTGCCCAGCAACACCGCATGAGGCAGATTGGCAAAACGATCAAGGAGAATCGACCTCGGCGCGTCGCCTTGAATGAGCAGCGGGTAGTCTATCTTGCCGGCCAGATGCTCGGCCGCAATCTGCAATCCTCGATGGCTGGTGAACAGGAGAAATGCGTGGCCTTCGGTCCGCTCAAGAACCGGAACAACGGCGTCGATCAGTTGCTCGTGGAAGCCTTCCTCGTTGGGTTCCTTGTTGAGCGCCGGAAGATACATAAGGGAACGATTCTTGTAATCAAAGGGGCTATCCCAGATGGCATCATCGGCGGTGTCGATCCCCAAGCGGCGCTTAAAGTGCTCGAAGTGACCATCGACCGCTAATGTCGCCGAGGTCAAAATCCACGAGCAGCCAGACTCAGAAATTTGTTGCGCGAACCGATCGGCAATCGAGATCGGCGTATTGTGCAATTGAAATCCACGGCTGGAACTTTGCAGCCATTGCACACTAAGTTGATTTTCGTCTGCGAGTGAAAACAATGCCCATGAGGCCGCCAGCGCTGCCGCCCGCTCAGCAGCTTTCTGCACCGCCGTGCCGCGCTCTGACATGAAGGCCAATTGCTCACCAAGCGCAATAAGCTGCGTACCAATCTTGCCCATTTGGTCTTGTTGCAGGCCCGCACGGCGGCCGAACTCCCAAGCCACCCGACGTTCAGCGTTGCCGCTCAACTCTCGCCGCAGACGCTCTGCGTGACTATCTAATTCGACCAAAGCATCGAGCAGCTCGGGGGCGTCGTGAGCCTCTTCACGGACCGCACTGCCACAGTCACGGATGAAATCGCTCAGTTGCCGCGATGAGACAGATTCGCCAAAAAATAATGATGCAATATCGGGGATCTGGTGAGCCTCGTCGATCACCACGACTTGCGCTGTCGGCAACAGATCAGCGAACCCGGTTTCCTTTAGGACCATGTCGGCGAACAGCAGATGGTGATTAACCACCGCCAAATCGGCCGCAGCAGCATTGCGCCTGGCTCGCACGACAAAGCAGTCTTCATAGAAAGCACATTGTTGACCAGCGCAATTTTCAGTCGTCGAGGTGATTTGCACGCGCAGCGAAAAGTCCTCATCGAGCGCCTGGAGTTCGTCAAGATCGCCACTCACCGTGGTCTCGGACCAGCGCCTCACACGGGCCAGCACATCTTCGCGCGCCGGGTCTAGCGCGCTTTCAAGGCGCAGCAAACATAAATAATTGGCACGTCCCTTGAGCATGGCGACGTCCAAGCTCACCTTGAGGGCTTCCAGGGCGACCGGAATATCGCGGAAATAAAGCTGGTCTTGCAGTGTCTTAGTCGCGGTTGAAAGTATCCCGCGCCGTCCCGACAACAGCATCGGCAACAAATAAGCCAGGGTCTTGCCGGTGCCGGTGCCGGCTTCACAAACCAAAACCGCGTTTGCCTCAATGGTGGCGGCGACACGTTCAGCCATTTCGGTTTGAGGATCACGCGGGGCGAAACCTTCGAGAACTGCCGCAAGCGGACCATCTGGCGCGAAGCAGTCCAGTAACCGGAAACTGTATGGCGCGCCTGATCCACAGGCCGCTTCGCTGGAGGTTGCGCTGCTCACGAGTTTGAGCTCAGGCCTCCTCGCACCAAACGCGTTCACCAATAATTTTCAATCGAGCGATTGTCAGCGAACCGCGTTTGTTGGGTTGTTGCGCATCTAAATGCGCTTCGATAGCAGCGCGTTCGCAAGCGAAGATTTCGGTGGTTCGATAATTTTCATCCAGCAGCACCATGGCCAAGAGATCCCATTCGCGCTCAAGCTTCAATTGGCCGAGGCGGTGCCCACCTTTGCGTTCGTCAAACACCACGCGACCTTTGATTAGCACGCGCCGCCCTTGCTGATCGACGGCATCGAATCCAAGTGCATCGTCGGGGGCGGGAGAGAGGTTCAGATAATTGACCGCGTCCGCAACCGCCAACTCACCGCTTACCGCCAGCGTTTTACCCGTTTCGCGGCGATACTCAGCGGCAACGCGACGCGTCTGCTCTATCAGCTCATCGAACCGGTAAACGCCCATGGCAAGACCTCGCTAAGAGCGTAGGTTTATAGCATAAAATATTGAAATTTCAAGATTATTCTAAGAAAGCCACCTCTGCCAATGAGGATGCCCCAGCAACGAGCATCAGAAGGCGGTCGACACCCAAAGCCACCCCCGCGGCGCCTGGCATGCCCGCTTGCAGAGCGCCTAACCAGCGCTCGTCGATGCGCCGCGCCGCATCGCCTTGGCGTTGCTCGTGTTCAAACAAAGCTTGTTGCTCGGTCGCGGAGGTAAGCTCGTGGTAACCATTGGCGATCTCGACCCCGTCGATGATGAGTTCAAACCGTTCCGCCACAGGCATTCCATCTGTGGATAAGCGAGCGTAAGCACGCAACTCTGGCGGGAAATCCGATATGAAAACGCCCTTACCTTTCAGCGCGGCCGCGACCGGCACCGCAAACAAATACTCCAAGAGCATGGCGCGATCCTGCGTCGGCGTCTGAAAACCGTGCTTGAGCGCCGCCTCGCACAGGGTCTGGGTCGCGCAATCAAGCGGGTTGAAACCGAGCACGCTCAAGCAAGCATCGCCGAATGTCCGGCGGCTGAGCGACAAGGCTGGCATCACCGTGGCCAACAGTGCTTGGACGTCATCCATTAATTGATGGTGATCAAAGCCGACCCGGTACCACTCCAAAAGCGTGAACTCCACGGCGTGATGAGTACCCGCTTCATCGTCGCGGTAAACCCGCGCAAGTTCGTAGATATCACCACTACCGGCGGCCAGTAGCCGCTTCATTGCTGATTCGGGCGAGGTCCTCAGAAAACGCTCGCCAACCGGCAAATTCCGAATCGCGGGTTCCAGTGACGGAAAGCGCAGCAGTGACGGCGTCGACACCTCTAATGCGCCGGTGCGAGCAAAATAATCGCGGATCTGAGCCAGCAACTCAGCGCGTGTGCGAAGTACGTCGGGTTCGACACCGGGGCGCCAGTCCAGCGCCATATCGACCTAGCCTTCTTTCGCCCGGGAAACGTACTCGCCGCTACGCGTATCAATTTTTAGCAGCTCGCCTTCTTCAACGAATAAAGGCACCTTCACCACCGCACCGGTTTCCAGCGTCGCCGGTTTGGTACCGCCGCTCGCCGTATCACCCCGCACGCCAGGATCGGTTTGGCTGATCTGCAGGGTAACGAAATTAGGCGCGAGGACCGAAATTGGCTCGCCGTTCCACAATGTCACATTGCACTCTTCTTGCCCTTTCAGCCATTGCGCGGCGTCGCCCATCGCGCCCGCGCTCGCACCCAATTGCTCAAATGTTTCGTTGTTCATGAAAAACCATTCGGTGCCGTCGCAGTAGAGGTATTGGAGTTCGATTTCGTGGACATCGGCGGCTTCCACCGACTCACCGGACTTCAATGTTTTTTCGATAACCCGCCCAGTCTTCAAGTTTTTGACCTTGATGCGGTTGAACGCTTGGCCCTTACCGGGCTTTACAAACTCGTTTTCGAC
>JBCCEV010000150.1:0-10564 GCA_039030125.1 Pseudomonadota bacterium
ATTCATTCGAAATTAGTTGATACCCTGAGGAAGTTCTATCGTCGCGCTCGGGTTCTGCGTCTATCCAAGCTCACGATCTAAATTTAGAATTCGATCATCGAATCGATGTGCCCCTGCGTTGTCGTGGTGGTCACGCTCACCGGAGATTGCTATGGCCGCGTTAATGGATTCCGATCGGGAAGAAACAGAAGAATGGCTTGAGGCGCTCGAGGCGATTATCGAGATCGAGGGCCCGGACCGCGCGCATTTTATTCTCGAAAAACTCATTGCCCAGTCGCGTCGCGCCGGTATCAATCTCCCCTACTCCGCCAATACCGCCTATCTCAACACCATTCCGCCGGACCAAGAGCAATACACGCCGGGCGACCCAGCGCTTGAATGGCGGATCCGATCGATTAACCGCTGGAATGCCATGGCAATGGTGGTGCGGGCCAACCGGGCTAACAGCGAGCTGGGCGGTCACATCGCGAGTTACGCTTCGGCGGCAACCCTGTATGAAGTTGGCTACAACCATTTCTGGCATGCGCCCAGCGATGCCCACGGTGGCGACTTGATTTTCTTCCAAGGCCATTCGGCTCCCGGAATTTACGCCCGCGCGTTCTTACTCGGACTCCTTGATGAACAAGCACTGGATGGGTTCCGCCAGGAATCCAAACGCTCTGAAGGCGCCAGTGGCTTGTCATCTTACCCGCACCCTTGGCTCATGCCCGACTTCTGGCAATTCCCAACCGTGTCGATGGGCTTGGGCCCGATCATGGCCATCTATCAGGCGCGATTTCTGCGCTATCTCGAAAATCGCGAGCTGCTGCCCAGACAGAACCGCAAGGTGTGGGCGTTCATGGGCGATGGCGAGATGGACGAACCCGAGGCCTTTGGCGCTGCGGCACTGGCCTCACGCGAGAACCTCGATAATTTGGTCTTCGTCATCAACTGCAATTTGCAGCGGCTTGATGGGCCTGTGCGAGGCAACGGCAAAATCATTCAAGAGCTTGAATCTGATTTCCGGGGCGCGGGTTGGAATGTCATTAAGGTCGTTTGGGGCTCGCTGTGGGACCCGCTGATCGCGAAAGACCGCGATGGATATCTGCAAAAACGCATGGAAGAAGCGGTCGACGGCGAATACCAGGCCATGAAGGCCTTCAACGGTGCCTACGTTCGTGAACACTTCTTTGGTAAGTATCCGGAGCTGGCAGCGATGGTCGCCAACATGAGCGACGATGACATCTGGCGACTCAACCGCGGCGGACATGACCCCCACAAGGTCTACGCCGCTTATGCGCAAGCGGTCAGCCATACCGGGCAGCCCACGGTGATCCTGTGCAAAACCGTCAAGGGTTACGGGATGGGCGCCGCCGGCGAGGGGAGGATGATCACCCATCAGCAGAAGAAGCTCGATGATTCGGCGATTAAACATATTCGCGATCGCTTCGACCTGCCGATCCCCGACGAGGAAATCAGCGACATCCCTTACTACAAGCCAGGCGAAGACGCGCCTGAAATGGTCTACCTGCGGGAGCGAACCGAGGCGATGGGCGGCTTCTTGCCGCAGCGCCGGCAAACTGCACCGCCGATCAACATCCCGGATCTCGAAATCTTCAACCAAGTCCTACAGGGCACCGGCGATCGTGAGATTTCAACAACGATGGCATTCGTGCGCTGCTTAAGCGCATTGGCGAGAGACAAGGAAATTGGCCCTCGGGTGGTCCCGATCGTCCCCGATGAAGCGCGCACCTTTGGTATGGAAGGGATGTTTAGACAGTTGGGGATCTACTCTGCGGTCGGGCAACTCTACGAACCCGTCGACCACGACGAGCTGATGTATTACCGCGAAGACCAAAAAGGCCAATTTCTGGAAGAAGGCATTACCGAAGCAGGTGGCATGTGCTCATGGATTGCGGCCGCGACGGCCTACACCAATCATGCCTTGCAGATGATCCCGTTCTTCATCTACTACTCGATGTTTGGATTTCAGCGCATTGGCGATTTGGCCTGGGCAGCCGGTGACATGCAGGCCCGGGGATTTTTGCTCGGTGGCACCGCCGGACGTACAACGCTCTCTGGCGAAGGGCTACAACACCAGGACGGGCATAGCCTGATCATGTCGGCGACGATCCCGAATTGCGTGAGCTACGACCCAACCTTTGGGTATGAGCTGGCGGTGATCATTCACCGAGGCATGAAGCGGATGTATGAGGACCAAGAGAATGTCTTCTACTACATCACCGTGATGAACGAAAACTACCAGCACCCAGAGCTCCCCAGCGGCGTCGAGGAAGACATCGTTAAAGGGATGTATCTGTTGGAAACGTCCAGCGATGCACAGGTGCAACTGATGGGTAGCGGCACCATTTTGCATGAAGTGATCGCCGCGCGAGCGCTGCTGGCAGAAGACTTCGGCATTAACGCCAACGTTTGGAGCGTAACCAGCTTTAACGAGCTGCGACGCGAAGGACTCGATTGCGAGCGTTGGAACCGGTTGCATCCTACCGAAACGCCTAAAGAAAGCTTCGTCGCACAGCAATTGTCGAGCGCCACCGGACCATGTATCGCGGCGACCGACTATATTAAGAGTTACCCCGATCAAATCCGTGAATTCATCAAACAGCGTTACGTCGTGCTCGGCACCGATGGCTTCGGCCGTTCGGATTCGCGCAGTGCATTACGAGAGTTTTTTGAAGTTAATCGCCATTACATCGTGCTATCGGCGCTTAAAGCGCTGGCCGATGAAGGATCGATTGGCCTGGAAAAAGTGGCCGAAGCGATTGCCAAGTATGACATCGACCCGAATAAACCGAATCCAACCCATGTTTGATCATGCTGAGTAAGCGAAGTAGCCACCAACATGAGTGAAGCGATTCAGATTTTAGTTCCTGATATCGGTGATTTCGAAGACGTCGATGTGATCGATATTCTCGTCTCGCCCGGGCAATCGGTGGTGCCAGAAGACCCTTTAATTACGCTTGAATCAGACAAGGCAACCATGGACATTCCGGCGCCCGCCGCGGGTACCGTGGCAGACATTCTCGTTAAGGTGGGCGATAAGGTTTCCGAAGGCTCACTGATTGTCACGATTAACAGCGAGCAGGCCGCGGCCCCACCGCCGGCACCAGCGCCGCAGGCGAACGACACGCAGCCGCCGGTCCCCGATCCTGCCCCACCACCCCAAGAGCCCGCCCACAGCGCGGCTCCGGTGCCGGCACCGGCGAAGACCGAGTCAAGCACGCTGTATGTCACTGTCCCGGATATCGGCGATTTCGATAATGTTGATGTTATCGATGTGATGGTGGCGGTGGGCGATGCGATCAATCCAGAGGATCCTTTGATCACGCTGGAATCGGACAAAGCAACCATGGATGTGCCAGCGCCAATGCCCGGCACGATCGAATCCATCGGCGTCAAAGTTGGCGACAAGGTCTCGCAAGGCGATTTGATATTGACCCTTAGCACCTCGGCCGCCGTCGAAGCGCCAGCGACTGCGCCAACCCCGCAAGCCGACGTGCCCCCGCCGGCCGCAAGCTCCGCACCAGCGCCGCGGCCAGAGCGCCCCCGTGCAGCGTCTCCAAGTAGCGCCGCGGATCAGACCAAGAAAGCCCACGCGAGCCCCAGTGTGCGTAAGTTCGCGCGCGAGCTGGGCGTCGATGTCGGCAAACTTAGCGGCACCGGGCCTAAGAACCGGATTTTGAAAAGTGACGTCAAAAGCTTCGTCAAGACGGCGATGCAAAGCGGCGCTAGCGGCGCAACCGGTTTCAATGTCGCCCAACTACCCGACATCGACTTCGCTAAGTTCGGTCCCGTTGAGAGCACCGAATTATCCAAAATCAAGAAGCTCACCGGCGTCAACATGCATCGCGCGTGGGTGACGGCCCCGCACGTGTTCCAAATGGATGAGGCCGACATTACCGAGCTCGAAGCATTCCGAAAATCGAAACAGGAAGAAGCCGAAGCGCGAGGCGCAAAGTTGACGCTGCTCGCTTTTCTCGCCAAGGCTTGCGTCGCCGCCCTACGCAAGTACCCCAACTTCAATGCCTCGCTATCAAACGACGGTCAATCTCTGGTTCTTAAGCACTACTACCACATCGGAATGGCCGTCAACACCGAACAAGGCTTGCTCGTACCAGTTGTTCGCGATGTCGACAAAAAAGGTTTGTTCGAATTGGCAAGTGAGATGCGCGTGATAGCCACCAAGGCGCGCGATCGCAAACTTTCGCCGGCCGACATGCAAGGCGGTTGCTTTACCATTTCCAGCCTAGGTGGCGTTGGTGGTACTGCGTTCACCCCGATCATCAACGTTCCCGAAGTTGCGATCTTGGGCGTTTCACCGGCTGCAATGAAACCCGTGTATCGAGATGACGAGTTTGTGCCGCGCCTGATGCTGCCGTTCACCTTGTCTTACGACCATCGGGTGATCGACGGCGTCGCCGGCGCCCAGTTCACCTCCTATTTGACCCAATTGCTCTCGGACATCCGGCAACTACTTCTCTAGACCCACGATCGAGCCTCTTGGATCGCCCGCATCGATGCGCGAAGTGGTGTCGATCCGATTGTTCGATCCCCCCCACCAGCCTAGCGAGGAGCGAAACAGCCACCGCTAACACGAAGCGGCGATGGTTGTGACCCGCCTCCCAACGCGCCGCCTGTGGCTCTCGAAGACCTTCGATCACAATTGACCTTCGCGCGCTTTATCCCTGGTTGAAGCTCGCATCGCTCCATTCATTTTGAACTTCTGTTGTTCATGACCGCCCGACAGGGCTGGGGGTTTCGAATGACGCGTCCCTCAACAGTGCTGTTAGTATCAGCGCTGCCCGTTTGGATACTCTGGAGACCAGCAATGGCGATTGCCAAACCCAGTGCGGATGCGGTCCGCGAACTCGCTGACTCGATCTATATTGATGTTGACGTTGAAGAAGCTTTCGAGTTTGCCGATCTGCTTGCCAACAATCTGGCCATCTACGAAGCGCTCGACGCGCTCCCCGATGATCTCCCGCCAGTCAAATATCCGCGCACCACAGGCCACGCGCCAACACCGGCTGAGAACCCATTAAACGCGTGGTATTGGCAGACCGATATTCAAGGGGCCGCGCGGGGCAAGTTAAAGGGGCAGCGAGTCGCCTTCAAAGACAACATCATGGTTGCTGGCGTACCGATGATGAACGGCGCCTCAACCCTGGAGGGCTATGTGCCCGACACCGACGCCACGGTCGTTACACGCGTGCTCGATGCCGGCGGGATCGTCGCCGGTAAGGCGCACAGTGAGTATTTTTGTACCTCCGGCGGTAGCCATACCAATGCCAAGGGCCCGATCAGAAACCCCCATGATCCAAGCCGCACGGCCGGTGGCTCATCCTCGGGGTGTGCGGCCCTGTTGGCCAACGGCGATATTGACCTTGCGGTGGGGACCGATCATGGCGGCTCGTGCCGGATCCCCGCAGCTTTTTGCGGCGTGGTTGGCATGAAAGCAACCTTCGGACTAGTGCCCTACACCGGCACCATGCCCATCGATATGACCATCGACTACGTCGGTCCGATGACCAAGAACGTCGCCGACAATGCGCTATTGCTCGAAGTCTTGGCCGGTGCCGATGGTATCGATCCCAATCAACGTGGCATTAAGACCAGCCGATACACCAAAGATCTCGACGGCGGCGTTAAAGGTCTAAAGATCGGGATCTTGAAAGAAGGTTTCGGGCATGACAATTCAGATCCAGAACTCGACGAGTGCGTGCGCGCGGCCGCTAAGAAATTGGCAAAGCTAGGCGCGGAAGTCGCCGAGATTTCCGTGCCCCTGCATTTGGCGAGCGCAGCGATTTGGACGCCGGTTTACATCGAAGGCCTAGTCGTTTCCATGATGCATGACAACGGCTTCGGCAAGAACCGCAGTGGCGGTTTCGTACCCAGCTTGATGCGCTACCATGCCGCCTGGCGCGAGCAAACCCACAAGTTCGGCCCACAAACAAAGCTCGTCTTGTTAACCGGTGAATACATGACCCAGGCGTATGGTGGTTTGTATTACGCCAAGGCGCAAAATCTGCGGCCGCGCTTGACTCGCGCCTATGACGAAGCCTTCGAGAATTGTGATCTGTTGCTAATGCCGACACTGCCAATCACGGCGACTGAAATCCCGCCCGCAAACGCAGGGCCCAGCGAGATCGTCGCCCGGGCCCTGGAAATGGTGCCTAATACGCCCGCCTTTGATATGACGGGTCATCCCGCTATCTCAATCCCCTGCGGTGATGTGGGTGGCTTGCCGGTCGGCATGATGTTGGTTGGCCGGCATTTCGAGGAAGGAACGGTTTATCGTGCCGCGCAAGCGTTCGAAGGAAGCTGACAAGGGGGCGCAACCGCCCGCCTCGATGCCAATATCGGGGCTTATTCGTCTTGCAATATTGGGCGCGTTCATTGTTGCCGCTCTCGCTTACCTCCTCGGCCATGCTTTGGTTATTGTCAGCAAATAGCCGATGAGTCGGATCAGCACCGCGCTATTTTCGATTGGCGACATCGTGTATCACCAGCGCTTTGATTATCGCGGCGTTGTGATCGACATCGATGCTGAGTTTTCGCTGAGCGAGAGGTGGTACGAATCTATGGCACGCTCGCGGCCACCCAAAGATGCGCCGTGGTATCACGTGCTCGTCGATCAGGGAACTCACCAAACCTACGTCGCTGAGCGCAATCTCGGTCCGGACACGCTCGGCGAGCCCATCTCCCACCCGGCAGTGATGGATTACTTTACCGACTTTGTCGACGGCAGGTACATTAGCGAGCTGAAGCGCAACTAATAAGTTGGGACAGGCAATGAATGAGATCACTGAAACAACAAGCAACTCCGCCGCGCCGTCTCGTGAAGCCCGGCGCATGGCGATGTTCTGCCACCTCGGGGGCCTCGCGATGTTCGTCGTCCCGTTTGGCAACCTCATCGTGCCGCTCGTGATTTGGCTGCTTAAGCGCGAGGACGATCCCTACATCGACCAACAGGGACGCGAAGCGGTCAACTTCCAGATCACCATGCTGATCGCCGCGATTATCGTTGTCCTTTTGATGTTCGTGTTCATCGGCTTTTTGCTTGCACCCCTACTAGGCATTTTCGAACTCGTAATGATCATCCTTGGTGCGATACGCGCTAATGACGGCGTCGATTTTCGCTACCCCATCACGATCCGCTTCATCAAGGCCTAGACAGGTACGCTGCTTGGGACGCAGCGCTCGTTTGCTATAGTTGGCTAACTACCCAACGGCAATGGTGAATACGAGTGAAACTGAGGATCAACGGCACTGAACGCGATTTTCAAGGCGATGGCGAGACACCACTGCTATGGGTGCTCAGAGACGAACTTAATCTGACCGGTACCAAGTACGGCTGCGGTCAGGCACAGTGCGGCGCCTGTACCGTCCATATGAACGGCAAACCGATACGCTCCTGCATCACGCCGGTGAACGCGATCACTGATCAATCGATCACGACCATCGAGGAACAAAACTCACCCACCATTAGCGCGGTTCGAGACGCATGGATTAACGCCCAAGTTGCTCAATGCGGGTACTGCCAACCCGGGCAAGTGATGAGTGCGGCGGCCTTACTTTCCGCCACGCCAAAACCCACCGACGCGCAAATTAATGCCGCGATGAGCGGCAATATTTGTCGGTGCGCGACGTACGCACGGATCAGAGCGGCAATTCATGCCGCGGCCGAAGATTTAGGTGGCCAAGCATGAACGGCCCTATCGAAAATTTCTCGCGCCGCGATTTCCTTAAAACCAGTAGTGCGGGTGCCGCAGGTTTGCTGCTCGGTGTGCATTTCACGTCTCACGGCGCCGCCCCTGCTAGCGCCTCGAGCGCGGCCGCTTTCGTTCCCAATGCCTTCGTCAAAATCGGCATTGATAGCCGCGTCACCGTGATCGCCAAACACATTGAGTTCGGCCAAGGTGTGTTTACCGGCTTGGCAACGTTGATCGCCGACGAATTAGACGCCGATTGGCAGCAAATCAACGTCCAGGGCGCACCGGCCAACGGTGAGCTTTATGGGAATTTAAATTGGGGAAAATCGCAGGGCACCGGAGGCAGCAGCTCAATTAACAATGCCTATACGCAAATGCGGCGGGCGGGCGCCAGCGCCCGGGCCATGCTGATCAATGCGGCAGCCAAGCAATGGCAAGTGCCGGCGACCGAGATCACCGTTGACGATGGGGTTATCGCGCATCGCAGCGGTTTGCATGCTCGATTTGGAGAACTCGCCAAAGCGGCGGCGGAAGAATCGATACCGAAAAACGTAACGCTAAAAGATCCAGCGCAATTCAAATTGATCGGCAAGGATCTTCCGCGCGTTGACGTGGTGGAGAAAACCCTCGGTACGGCGACCTACACTCAGGATCTGAAGATGCCTGGGATGAAAATAGCAGTGGTCGCCCATCCCCCGCTATACGGTGCCAAAGTTGATTCATTTGACGCCAGCACGGTGGCCAAGATGCCCGGCATCGAGCGGGTATTTTCGATTGGCGACGGTGTCGCAATCGTTGGCGCCAGCTTCTGGCAAGTCAACAAGGCTCGCGCGGCGCTAGAGGTAAGCTGGGACAACAGCAACGCCTACACCGCAAGTTCGGCAAAGATATTTAAAGAATACCGGGAACTCGCCAACGATCCGGGTGTTGTTGGCAGACTTGAAGGCGATCCCGATGCTGCCTTTGAGAACGCCGCCCAGATTGTCGAGGCAAGTTACGAGTTCCCATTTCTCGCCCATGCCAGCATGGAACCAATGAACTGCGTGGTCAGACTGAGCAAGAAGCAATGCGAGATGTGGTATGGCGCGCAATCGATTTCGCGTGACCAACGGGCTGCCGCCGCCGAACTCGGTTTGGCCATTGAACAAGTGACGATCAACATGCTCTACGCGGGAGGCTCATTTGGCCGGCGCGCGAGCATCAAATCAGACTATCCACTTGAAGCGCTCAAGATCGCGCAACAATTACCTGAAGGGACACCGCTGAAACTCGTCTGGACACGCGAGGATGACATGCGCGCCGGGTTCTTCCGGCCATTGAATTACCATGCCTTGAAGGCCGGTCTTGATGCCGATGGAAACTTGATTGCCTGGCAACATCGCATGGTGGGGCAGACTATTTTCGGCGACGGCAACAGTGTTGATGTCTCCATCGGCGAGGGTGCGACGACCCTACCCTATGCCATCGACAACCTGCGCGTGGATGCACACATTCCGAAGCTTCCCGTGCCGGTACTGTGGTGGCGCTCGGTTGGTCACAGCCAAAACGGCCATTCCACCGAGTCTTTCATCGATGAACTTGCGCACGCGGCCGGGCGCGATCCACTAGCGTTTCGGCTCGATCTACTCAAGCATGAACCCCGTTACACCGGGGTTCTCAAGCTCGCGGCCGAAAAGGCAGGCTGGGAGAAGCCGCTCGCCAAAGGCAAGGGGCGCGGCATAGCCGTGCAGCGCGCCTTCAAGACTTATATCGCGGAGGTTGCCGAAGTCTCCGTCGCCGAAGACGGCAGCTTCAGCGTCGATCGGGTCACAGTCGCCGTCGACTGTGGCCTCGCCATCAACCCCAGTATTATCGAAGCACAAATGCAAAGCGGCATTGGCTACGGCCTGTCAGCGGCCCGTTTTGGCGCGATAACGCTAAAAGATGGCTATGTTGAACAGGGTAACTTTGATGGTTATCGCGTGCTCAGGATCAATGAAATGCCTGAAATTGATGTGCACATCGTCCCGTCATCAGAGCACCCCACGGGCGTTGGGGAACCGGGTACTGCACCCATCGCCCCCGCGGTCGCCAACGCGCTATTCGCCGCGACCGGACAACGCTACAGAAATCTACCGCTGGGATAACGCGGATTTAGCGCCCAGGGCATCGCCACGATTAACAAAATAGACGCCGAGCGCGGTGATCACAATGCCCGCCATTTGAATTCCTACGAAGGTTTCGTCGAACAATGCATACGCTTCGAATGCGGCAACGGCGGGGATCAAATAAAACAGGCTAGCCACTTTCGATGCTTCACCCTGGCGGAGCAATAGCCACAGCAAACTGATCGCACCGAAAGAAAGTGCGAGGCATAGCCAGGCGAGTGCTAGCGCAAACGTGGGGTTCCATTCGACTTCGCGTGTTTCAAACACCAGCGCGAATCCGCTATAGGTGATGAATGCCGCGACGAATTGGATAAAAGAACCCGAGCGGAAATCGAAGTCAGCGACGAAGCGTTTCTGATAGAGGGTCCCGAAAGTGATCCCCAGCAACGCCACAACGCTCGCTACCAAACCCGGCAGCGGCATGCGCCCCAGCGCAAAAGTTTGGCCCACCACCATCGTCAAACCGATAAAGCCAACGAAGAATCCCAACCATTGCGTGCGATTAAGCCGCTCGCCAAGCAGCGGCCCCACGATAAGTGCCGTCAATATCGGTTGCACGCCGGTAATTAATGCCGTGATCCCGGCGTCGACTCCGGTAGATATCGAGTAGAAGACACCGGCGGGAAAGCACCATTGGATAAGCACGCCAACAACCACCAAGTGCACCCAAGTCGCCGGGTCACGCGGTAAACGCGCATTGCTCAC
>JBCCEV010000151.1:0-10389 GCA_039030125.1 Pseudomonadota bacterium
CCAGTATCAAATCGATCGGTCGGTGGCCTTGGAATCGACAGACGCAGGCGGAACTCATCGAGACGATTCAATCCGGCGGCGCCAAAACCATTGGCGTTTCAGTACTTTATTCAGAACCCGAGCGCGCCCGAGGATTGGATTGGATCTCAGAGTTTCGAGAAATTACCAAGGAGCTTCCGAGCGACCTGCCGGCCGTCGCATCCCTCAACGACAAATTCGATGACGCCGAAAAAGCGCTCAACACTGACGGCATTCTGGGTCAAACAATGGGCAGCGGGGGCAATGTGGTCATCGGGATGCAGTTCACGCCAGGGGAGCCAATCGGTAATCCGGACGCTGTGCTGCCAGATTTCATACGGAATTCAGCGATACCAGGCGAGAACATCGACGATCCAAGCGGTGGTTTCGCGCTCCCAATTCAAACCATCGATGCCGATGCGCCAATAGCCTCGGTAGGTTCGCCTGCCGCAGCGATCGGCCATCTGCTCAATCCCACAGATGTCGATGGCGGCTTGCGCTTCGAAGCGCTTGTTGTCGAATACTTCGGCGAATTCTATCCATCGCTGTCGCTCGCTGTAGCGGCAAATAGTTTAAATCTCAATGCCAGCGACATTCGCGTTCAACTTGGTGAGTCAGTCAATCTTGGCAATCTAACGATCAAGACCGATTCCTACTTGTTATTGCAGACTTTTTTCTACGGCGAACGCGAGGGCCGGCGGGCACCCTTCGACGTGTATTCGGCGAAAGAGGTGATGCAAGGCACCGTGCAAGTCTCGAACTTCAAGGACAAAATCGTTCTTATAGGGCCTACCGCCTTCGGCTTGGGATCGAGCTATCACACCCCAATCGGTGATGCCAATGGCGCCATCCTTGTTGCCGCCCACACAGTAGCTAGCATCCTCAACGAAGACTTTTTCGTGGCGCCAGGCTGGGCCGGTTTCGCTGAATTCCTGATCCTGCTTCTCATCGGCGTTTATTTAATCGCACTGCTCCCGCGGCTAGGTGCGGCGCCGGCCGCAGGCGCGAGCATCGTTTTGTTCGTCGTGATGTTTATTGCCCAGCTCGCCATGATGGTTAGTCAAGCGACTTGGATTCAGTTGATGACCCCATGCGCTTTGCTGGTCGTCGGCCACGTGTTGCTAACCACGAAACGGTACTTAGTGACCGAAGCCAGCAAACGGCGTCTCGATGTCGACTCCGCCGCCAGCAACCGGCAATTAGCGCTGCAGTTCCAACAACAAGGCCAACTTGACATGGCCTTTGATGCGTTTCGAAAACTACCGGCTGACGAACAAACCCTTGAGGCAATTTATGTGCTCGGCGGTGATTTCGAACGCAAGCGTCAGTTCAACAAGGCCGCCGCGGCGTACGAATACATTGCCTCAAAAGACCCCAGTTTCCGCGACATCAAAGACAAAGTGAGCCGCGCCAAGCAGCTCAACGATACGGTCATTATTGGCGGCAGCGGCGGGGGCGGTGCATCGCAAGCCGGTACGATGCTGCTAGACGGTAGCATCGAGAAACCGATGCTCGGCCGTTACGAAGTTGAGAAGGAGCTTGGAAAAGGTGCCATGGGGATCGTTTATCTCGGTAAGGATCCAATGATCAATCGCGTGGTTGCGATAAAAACCATGGGTCTCGCCGAGGAATTCGAAGGCGATGAACTGGAAGAGGCCCGTTCACGTTTCTTTCGCGAAGCCGAAACGGCGGGACGACTCGATCATCCGAATATCGTGCGGATATACGACGTCGGTGAGGAGCATGATCTGGCCTTCATCGCCATGGAGTTTTTGAAAGGGAAAGATCTCGTGCCGGAGACTAAGCCGGATGCCTTGTTACCCGTTTCCACGGTGCTCGGTATCATTTTCAAATCGGCAGTGGCGTTAGACTATGCGCATAAGCACAACGTCGTTCACCGCGATATCAAGCCAGCTAACATCATGTACGATCCGGAAAACAAGCAGGTGAAGCTAACGGACTTCGGCATCGCGAGAATCACCGATTCGAGTAAAACAAAAACCGGAATGGTGCTTGGAACTCCTTCTTATATGTCGCCGGAACAACTGTCTGGCAAGAAAGTAGATGGGCGATCGGATCTGTTCTCGCTTGGAGTTATGTTTTATCAGATGTTGTGCGGGAAACTTCCGTTCCAAGGTGATTCGATGGCGACCTTGATGTACCGAATTGCTAACGAAGAACCGCCCAATTTGCGCGAAATAAGACCCGACCTAGTAGGCCAGCGTCCTTGCATCGAACAAATTATTCAAAAGGCGCTGGTCAAAGATCCGGACGCACGCTATCAAACCGGCGCGCAGTTTGCTAAAGATATTCAGCAGTGTGCGAAGAGCGGTAAGGCGGCTTAGAAATGTCGAACAGTATCGAAGTTGCCAATCTTTCCAACACTGGGCGCCGCCGGCCCCACAACGAAGATAGTGCCGTTACCGATAGCGCTCTGGGGCTGGCAATTGTGGCCGATGGTATGGGCGGCTACAAAGCCGGTGAAGTCGCAAGCGCGATCGTCGCCAAAATGGTCCTCGACGCCGTTCGCGACGGGCTGCGCTCGGTGAAAAACGGGCAGGTCAACGAAGACAGCGGAATGATGGAGCAAACCGAGGTTGTTAGAACTGCGGTACTGGAAGCCAACGCGCATGTGTTCAACACCGCGCAGACCGTTCCTCAATGCCAAGGCATGGGGACCACTATTGTCTGCTTACTCGTTCGTGACGCCCGGATGACGGTCGCACATGTTGGAGATTCGCGACTGTATCGCCTCAAAAACGAAGAATTGAGCCAGGTCACCAGCGACCATTCGCTAATTCAGGAACTCATTGACCGCGGATTTTTCACTCCCGAGGAAGCCGTGGCCAACACGCCAAAAAACCTCGTCACAAGAGCTTTGGGCATCGAAGAATCGGTCGAAGTTGACGTCCAGGAACTCGATGTCAGCGACGACGAAATCTACCTTCTGTGCTCCGATGGACTCAACGATATGGTAGAAGATGAAGAAATACGCTTAACCCTAAGTAAATATAGTGCTAATCTTGAGCAAGCTGCCGAAGAATTAGTCCGATTGGCCAACGAAAATGGCGGCAAGGATAACGTATCGGTCGTACTCGTACGCCCCAAAACGCAGGCACCCACGAGGTTGGCATTTATCAATAAATTCAATCGCTTGCTTAAAAAGGGCAGCTGACAGGACAGAACGATGGCTAAGATGGTTCTCAGCTTGAATGGCACGGTTCAAGGTGAATTCCCCCTTGATAAAGAACGCCTCTCAATAGGGCGCAAACCAGAAAATGACATCCAGATTGATAATCTGGCGGTCAGCGGCAAACACGCGATGATCATTACGATCCTCGACGATTCTTTTCTGGAAGATTTGGGGAGCACCAACGGAACGTACGTCAACGGTAAACTCGTCAAAAAGCACGCGTTGCGCAACGGCGATGTAATCGGGCTCGGTAAACACGAGCTCAAATACGTCAACGAACATGCAACCGCCGATGACGAAGAATTCGAAAAAACAATGATCATCCGCCCGGGCTCAGCGAGTGCTGCGGTCGCGGCGGCGAAAGCCGCGGAGGCTGCGGTTTCAGATGAAGCGGCGACACCAGCACCGGCAGCCGAAGCCGCTGCCGCGCCAGCGGCAAAACCCGCGCCTGGCGGCGGTGGTGGTATGCCACTGGGTAAACTACAAGTCCTTAATGGTCCTATCGCGGGTAAAGAGCTGGAGCTGACGAAGGCGCTGATAACGTTAGGAAAACCGGGAACGCAGGTGGCTGTGATATCGCGGCGGCCACAGGGCTATTTCCTCACTCATATTGAAGGCGACGGGACGAACGACAACTTCCCAGTCGTGAACAACAATCCGATTGGACCGCAAGCTTACGCCGTGCAAAACGGCGACATTATCGAGCTCGCCGGCATCAAGATGGAGTTCAGCCTCGTTAAGTAACCTTCTGCAAGTGCAGAGTGAAAAAGCCCCGCCCAAGCGGGGCTTTTTTGTTTGCTGCAAAGTAAGTTGGTTTGCGTAGGCGTTGACGCAACATAGATCCACAGAGTGGGCGAACTTGTCGGGTCCAGCTAGATACGCGGGAGCGAGCTTCGCTGAGCCGCAGGTGTCGTTAGGTGAGTTATTCAAACGTTGAGGGACGAGCGAGCCTCGCACCACTGACTCAATCCTCATCAGCGCGCGCAAGAAGTTGCTAACCCGGGACAGCCTGTACTTGCACCCGGTAAATGATGAACTTCGCGGCTTCATATCCGCGCTCCAAGAGAAGCATCACGAGCCCAGGAGCTGGATATAAGCTCGCCGGCAAGACGCCAAGCTAGACTGAGATAGACGTGATGCTTAGTCCAGCGCCCGCCAGACCTCAGGAACGTCGCGCGAGCTCGCGGCAAAAATTCAGGGCGTAGTGAGCCCAGCCGAGCTGGATCTAGGTCATTAGCGTGTGGGACGCGCTCCGAAGCGCACGATAAGGCATCCTACAATTGCTGAGCGAGGCGTGAGCGAGCGCGAAACAAAAGGACACTCTATGCGCCGTAGCCTGGTTACTTCGAGGTGTGGGAGAACGAACCGTCCCAGTCCGCCCCCGGCGGACTCTTTCGAAAATCAGCGATCCGCTCGATATAAACATCGTACAGTGTTGATGATTTGGATTGCTTTTTGAGGTTAACGAGATTGAGCTCAGCCATATCCCACTGCTGAGAGCGATAAAGCTTTAGCGTTTCACGAAACAGTTTGAGCTCCCCTTTCGCCTTCGAGTCCAGTTCGGTTTTCAAACATAGCGGTTCGTAGATCCCCACCCCTTTGGTCTTGCCCTTAACAACCACCCGATCAAGTTCTCGGAACGCATAGTCAGGAAGCAATGAAGCGGTTGACTCGCTGACAATGAAGTTCACGCCATAGGGCTTGGTGAGCCCTTCCAAACGCGAGCCCAGGTTCACCTCATCGCCAAGCACGGTATAGGCTTGGCGAAATTGCGAGCCCATATCCCCAACGCTCATCAAACCGGTATTGATCCCAACGCCAATTTGAATTTCCTGCCACCCTTTAGACCGAAACTCCTCGTTAATTTCCCTGAGCCTACCCAACATTTGGAGTCCCGCTTCCACGGCATGCCGCGCATGATCGACATCATCGACCGGCGCTCCCCAAAACGCCATGATCGCATCGCCCATGTACTTATCGATCGTCCCTCGTGATTCATGAATCACGCGCGTCATAGGGGTGAGAAACATATTCATAAGCTCAGAAAGTTCAGCGGGCGATAAACCTTCCGAGAGCGTGGTGAAACCTCTAACGTCGGAAAACAGGACGGACAGCTCCTTATTCGCTGCAGCCTGTGAGTAGCCCGTTGGTGACTTCGCCATTTCATCGACCAGTTCCGGCGGGAGGTACTGTCCGAACAGACCAGTCAGTTGTCGCTTGCCGCGGGTCTCTACGAAGTACCCGTAAGACATATGGACGACGAAGATGGTCAAAACGAGCAACAGGCCGGAAGCGACTGGTAACACCAAGTTCCCCGCGCTCCAGAACAAATGATTTAAGCCGGCATAGAGAACTAACGAGACAACGGTGACGACGCTCGTGCTTAACGGGCTAAGTAAAGTGCCCGCCACAATCATTACCAAACCGCCAATAATCAGCAACAAGACCTCCGCGCCCAACGTGTAGGCCGGTGCCTGTTTTAGGGTATTGTTCAGCGCGCCTGAGATAAGATTTGCGTGAACCTCAACGCCTGGGAAAGCGCCATCAACTGGCGTTGAACGCAGGTCAAGGAGCCCCGGTGCGCTGGTGCCAACTAGAACGATCGCATTTTGAAGCGCATCTTTGTCCGCAACTCCGTTAATGACTTCCGTAGCCGGAATGTAGGGGTAACTGCCCTTGTTGCCGCGGTAAGGGACCAGCGCTTTGACCTCTGCGTCGACCGGGATCCGGAAGCTTCCCACGCGCAACCACTCCAAACCGGGGTAACCGCTGGTACGAAAAAGCGGCTGAACAAACTCGGGGATTACCTCCTGCGCTTCTAAAACCTCCTTAACGATTTCGAGCGATAACGACGAATAGTAGGCATCCTCATATTCCATGAGCATTGGCACTCGCCGCACGACACCATCAGCGTCAAGCGTTGGCGTGAAATGACCTTGACTCAACGCGCTGGAAGCCAATTGTTTGAGATTGGCTCCGAAACCGTGAGCGGTCTCAAAGCTCACTCTTTTCGCTCTGAATTCGCGTTGGTCAAAAGCTGGCTTGGGAAGTTCGCCAATGGCAACGTCACTGTCTGCCGCGCCGTCGAAGTAATAGCCCAAAACCACCGGATACTTCTGAATGGTTTCCGCAAAGATCCCGTCGTAATCCAAATCGGGGCGGATCACCTGCAGTTGCGACTGGAAGTTCTCATCGTCCGCCAGCGCGCCCGATGCCAGCCCTTCGAGAACGCCTAATCCCGAACTTTCATCAGGCTCGGCGAAAACAATATCAAAGCCGACGATGCGTATGTCGTAGGTTTCAAAGAGCTGCTCGACGAGCTTGGCGACCTTATTCCGCGGCCAAGGCCATCTCCCCTCGGCCGTAAGACTTGCTTCGTCGATGTCCACGATCACGATGCTGTGATCGATATCGCGCGGCATGGTCATCGTTAAATGACGATCATAAGCCCACAGCTCGACTCGCTCGAGCAAATCCAGGCGAATGATCTCGGCCGCATGCGCGACAAATACCATCGTTATCAGGCTCGCAAGCGCTACGCGGATCCAGTTCTCTTTAAATCTATTGAGGATTCGCTTCATGGGTCCCCTAACTTCCCCTCTGCCGGCGCTATCTTGCCGCGCCTATCCTACGACGCTTTTACTAATTGCGCTCACTCAGATCTTGTACCAACCGCGAATAGACTTCGTCGAGCGCATACCCCATTTCTGCCACAAAAGCGCTCAGCGAGTCATCCGAAACCTGCTTTACCGCACGGTAGCGCGCGGCTACCAAGTTATCGCCCCGCTGGGAGGAGCGGATTACGATGTCAATCGCGACCACGGCTTCGTAGGTCTTACCGCGCTTGCGTCGCTCGAACTGAATAATACGGCCGCGGGCTTGATAATCGGCTCCGGTTTGATCATCGGAAACGCCGCTAAAACATTTGGTTTCGCGAAGAAAATCGCCGAGGGAGGCGGTGAGCAGCGACCGTGGGCTGTCAACCCAAAATTGGTAATTGTGCTGAGTTAGCGTGAGCCCGTCGTCATGCGCATGAATGATGGCCCGTTCACCATGCAGGGGACTTGAATCGAACCGATCGATCCATATAGCGCCTTCCAACGCGGCCCCATCACAAACGTCATGGGCACTCGAGGCTGGCAATCGATAAAAATGCTCTTTTGGCGCCGCCGCCCCCAGCGTGCACGCGCCAAGGGCGCCGAGAGCAACCAACGATAGAGCGCGTTGAATCATTGGACCTCGGGCACGTTAGAGCGACGCACGATTCGTGAGGGGTCGTTACGCACTGCTCGCGCAAACTCGCCAAAGTGCCGGCTCGCGCTCTCCGTGTTTTCAAGAATCGTGTCCAAATGCGCATTAACAGTCGCCATCGCATCTTCGAGGGCGCGCATCGACGTCTCCGCGTGTTCGAACGTGGCACTTACGCTGGCGCGCTCGCCATCCATGAGTTCGTCGAGGTTCTCAAGCACCGTACCCATTTGCTTTCGAGTCCCGTCGATGCGTGTTATCAAATCACTTAACTGTATCGCTGCGTTATCGATATGCGTTAAGAAACTGTTTAGCTTTTCAGTGTTATCCGGCCCCGACAGTCCCCGCAAATTGCTACTCACCGAGCGGAGATTTTCCAACAACTCATTGGTTCGCGGAAGCAGCGTCCCGTTAAGCGACTGATCAAGGCGCTTTAGAAACGGCGATACCTCCTCTTGGCGAAATTCGGAAAGCTCTGAAATACGCTCATCAAGATTGACGAGCACGGGCATCAAGCCGTTTTCAGACAATGCCCGAACTTCGCCGGCGACATCACTGAGCAGGGCAAACATGTCGGCTTGCTCCTCGCTGTTGATGGTGTCACCTGCTATTAGGTAACGCGCGCTGCGGCCAGCGCTGATATCGATCGCGACCGCCGATATCAGGCCCGTCGCCTGAATTTTTGCGATTGCGTCACTTGCCACACGCCACCCTTGCTGGATATCAAGCCGCACGCGATAACGAGTATCGCCACCGGGCGCATCCGGCGTAATCTCACTGACCTGCCCAATTCGGTAGCCTTCATAAGTCACTGTCGCGCCAATTAGGAGACGCGACACGTTGTCATAAAAAACGTAGTAGTGATCCGTGGGGCCTGCCCGCCCAGTGATGGCACCTAAAAATGCCAGGACACCGAAGCTAACGGCGAGTACGAAGGCCCCAATTAGAGAATAATTTAACGCCTCCCGTTTCATTATTTAGTGCGCACTGGTTAAGCGCTCAAGGTACTCCTCGGCTGACAGCTCTTCGTGCCGGGCGCGTCGGTTGAAAAGGTCTTGCACTCGCTCGTTATCACTCGCCCGCACTGCGTCCACCGATCCGGTCAACAAGATTTTGCCATGATCGATGATGCTTATGCGATCAGCGATTTTGAATGCGCTCTGCAATTCATGCGTCACCACAACGATCGAAACACCCATGGAATCTCGAAGTTTCAATATCAGATCGTCGAGTTCAGCAGCGACCACCGGATCGAGGCCCGCCGACGGCTCATCGAAAAATAACAGCTTGGGATCCATCACAATGGCGCGCGCAAGGGCCGCCCTTTTTATCATTCCACCAGACAGTTGGGCAGGCAGGAGATCTCCAAAGTCGCCGAGGTTGACGACCTCAAGCTTCAGTCTCGCCATGATCCGCATCGTATTTTCATCCAAACCGCCGCGCTCTCGTAGCGGCAGCATCACGTTGTCCAGCACACTCATTGAACTCAGCAAAGCACCGCCTTGAAAAGCGACACCAATCTCGCGCATGAGCCGCCGCTTTTCTCCGCCACTAAGTGTTCGAAGGTCATTGCCCAACAAGCGCACCGTCCCCGATTTTGGTTCGCTCAGGCCGATGAGATGCCTGAGCAAGGTGCTTTTTCCAGAACCGCTCCCGCCCATGATGCAACGGATCTCGGCAGCGCCTACCCGCATTTCAACCCCATCGAGGATCCTGCGCCGACCGTATTCGGCAACCAAACTGTCAACTTCGATGAGAGACTCAGACACCGGCGCGATTTAAAAAGTAAGTGAACACCATATCCGCTAATACGATGGCCGAAATTGAAATCACTACTGCTCTGGTGGTTGCCGCGCCGACACCTTCGGCGCCGCCCCGCACGAGAAAGCCATTGGCTGCTCCAATAAGCGCAATGAGTACCGCAAAGACAACGCTTTTGAATAACCCCTGATAGAGATCTCCGGCGGCCACGTAAATGATGGTTTGTTGCCAAAAGCCGTAATAGCTTAAGTCCAATTGCAAACGACAGAAAATGGCGCCACCAAGCAGTGCTGAAAAAATAGAAAACGCGGTTAGCACCGGCACCATCACGAGCATCGCGGCGAGCACTGGTGAAACAAGGTAGCGCACCGGATTGATACCCATAACCCGAAGCGCATCGACTTCTTGATTAACTTGCATGGTCCCGATCCGCGCAGCGAGCGCCGCTCCGGACCGACCAGCGACCAAAATTGCGGTAATCAGTGGCCCAAATTCACGCGTTACCGAGATTGCGATCCCTAAAACAACCTGGCCCTCGGCGCCGAAAACTCGAAGGGTGTGGATACCCTGAATGGCAAGCATCACGCCGACCGCAAACGAAAGCATGAAGACAATTGGCGCGGCACGTAAACCAACCTCCATCATGCGCTCGGCAACCGAGCTGGGCCGCACCGGCTGCTGCTTGAAGGGCCCGAGGAGAAGCCAATAGAAACTTTCGACGACTAGTGCAACGGCGTAGCCAAGCTCGTTAATCGCGGCGACACTTTTGCGGCCGCCGCGATCGAGAAAAGAAATGAAGTAACCGCCGCTCGGCGGATTAGGCATCGGCGAGGGCGCGTTCGTCTACGTTCGCGTGGATCGGAAAAACCTTGTCCAGCTTGGCCAGTTCGATCACGCTCATTGCGGCCTCGCTAACCCCGACCAAGCCGAATCGAAGGTCGCCTTTTTTCGCCGTTTGAAGCCCCTCGACAAGGCTCGCTATCCCCGATGAATCGATATAAGTCACACCCGAAAGATCTACCAAGGTGTGCTGCCCTTCGCCCAAGCAGGACAAGATAGACTGGCGCGCCTCAGGCGAGCATGAAAGATCGATATCGCCGGTCAGCTGAACCACCGAATAGCCCTGTTGTTGAGATATCTGATACGCCATCTTTCGTCTCTTAGCTGGC
>JBCCEV010000152.1:0-10360 GCA_039030125.1 Pseudomonadota bacterium
CGTCTACTTCCTCGGAACGACGCACGCGCACTGTGTCGACCTAGAGACGGGAAAGGGCATCTGGACGACGGAACTCCCGAAGGGGGGATGTCCTTCCTCGTTCCTCATCGCCGGGAATCAGGCGATCGTCTCGGCGAGACACCTCATGGCTTTCGACCGGAAGAGCGGGAAGATCGCGTGGGAGGCCTCGACGGTGCGTTCGCGAGATTCGTCACCAACGCTTTGGAAGCACCAAGGTAAAGACTACGTGTTGCTCAACGCCGACGGTCGCAAACTGACCTGTGTCGACGCCCAGAGTGGTGAAGTGCTGTGGATGGTGAAGGGTGGGGGAGCTTCCTGTCCGGTCGTCACCGGAGATATCGCTGTCCTCCACAGCAACGATGGCAAGCTCGGTGTCGTCGCCTACCGACTGTTTCCGTCGGGCGCTGAACCCATGTGGAGCTCGCCCCGAAAGAAGAGTCGCGGAGCGTCCACGCCGATTGTTTCGGGAGACACGATCTACGTGTTCGGGGGGGACGAAGCGTCGAGCCTCGGACCCGTGCCCGAGCAGGAGTCAGAACGACAAATCCAGACCATCATTCACTTTGTATCCCGCCGGGCGATGGATATCGATGGTTTGGGGGAGAAACTCATCCGGCAATTGGTTGAGGCGGGTCTCATTAGCGAGGTTGCGGATCTGTACGGCTTGTCGTTGACGACGCTTTCAGCGCTCGAACGAATGGGCGATAAGTCTGCGCAAAACGTTCTCGCCGCCATCGAAAAGAGTAAAACAACAACGCTGCCCAGATTGCTGCACGCAATTGGGATCCCAGAGGTCGGGGAGGCCACCGCCGAGAACTTGCTCACCCACTTCGGCTCGTTGACGCAGATCCGGCAAGCCACCGTCGAAGACTTCGAGATGGTCGATGATATTGGCCCTATCGTCGCGCAGCATCTACACAACTTCTTTTCGGATCAGAGCCAATTGGCGAAACTCGAAAAGCTTCTTGCAGCCGGCGTCAGTTGGCCGGAAAGTAGCAGCGCGGGGCCCAGAGATGAATGGCACGGTTTGAGTTTCGTGCTGACCGGTACACTGGCGGCGATGACCCGCGACGAGGCCGCCGCCGCCATTAAAGCCCTTGGCGGGCGGGTGATTGGCAGCGTCTCAAAGAAGACCGCCTACGTGGTGATCGGCGCAAGCGCTGGCAGTAAAGCCGATAAAGCCGCCAAGCTTGAGATCCCTGTATTGAACGAGGCGCAATTTCTTGACGCCCTAAAAAACCCCCGGGCGATCGCAGCCAACGATTAGGCTACCTCGATCCGGTTGCGGCCGTGCTCCTTGGCGTCATAGAGGGCCTGATCAGCACGCGCGACCAGATCATCGCGTGACTCATCGAAGCGGTAATGTGCGACGCCACCGCTGACGGTGACTTGCAGATGTCCTGGGACGTTATCGAACGATAAAGTCTCGGTTTCGCCCCGAATGCGCTCGGCCAGTAATTCAGCACCGGCCGCGGTGGTATTGGGCAGAACAATCACAAATTCCTCGCCCCCGTAACGAAAAACACTATCTGAATCACGGACGCAGCTTGCAATCTTCTGGGCGACTTCGGTAAGCACCAAATCCCCCACGACATGGCCGAACTCGTCGTTAATGCGTTTGAAGTGATCAAGATCGAAGATGATTAATGACAGCGGTGCGTCCATCCGCTCAGAGAGAGACAGATGATGCTTGAGATGAGCGTCGAAACTGGCCCGGTTACTGATCCCTGTTAGCGGGTCCTTAAGCGCGATCCTAAGCGCGCGCTCATATTGAAGCGCATTGCGTAATGGATAGACCAATGAGCACAACAGCGTCTCCAACACCTCTTGCTCGGCGACGCTCATTGGCTGCGCTGCCGAAAAGGTGACCTCACCAATGTAGCGCCCAACGATATTAATGTCGTAGGAATACTTATGCAGGTGAGCGGCGCCACATTGGATGTCGCAGCGTTGCGCGCGATGCCGATAGCGCAACGATACGGTGGGTATGATTTTGGCTACTTCCTGAGAAAAACCCTTAACAACGTCTTTCAGATGCAGACTCGTTTGCAGGATATTCGCGATCCGCAGCAGTACCGCATCAGATACGGTGCGGCCCGCGCCCTGATCGTGCCGATCGAAGGGCAGTATGTTTTCCGTGTGCCGTGGCGTGATTTCCACGGCGCTTTGCTGAGATTCTGTATTCGTCCAATTCATAGGTGCCTCCGCGTGGCGGGGACTAAGCCGGGAGGAGTATTGCGATTTGCGTGCCAAAATCGATGAGGGATTGCTGCCCTGGCGTTCAGGGCCGCATAACATTATGTTTTTTATAACGAAAGCACGCTAAACCAATGAAAAATAAAGAAGTGATAGTGCGCAGTTCAGTCCCCGACTCGATTCACTCAGAGTCTTCGAACGTCAAGAACCCGACCCGCGATGCTGACGACAGACAAGAATCCGCTCAGTTATTGCCGCCGAGCGCGGCAATAAATGCCGATGCGGCATCTTGTGGCTTGGCAAGCAATTCAAAGTCAGCGCCCGGATACGCAAGGCGGTAAAGCGCGGTATCAACCGGCCCCGGATCAATGCCGAATACCGAGAGGCCCGGGTCGCTCTCAAATTCGTCACTCAATATCGCCACCATCGCCCGCAGCGCGGCTTTGGAAACGCCGTAAGCACCTGCGAATGCCCTGGTGGCCGCGCATGTTGAGATTAACGAAAAGATCACCCGCGCATGCTTTGAACGCCTGAGCAGCGGCAGCAATGCATTGAGCAGCAAAAACGGCGCGTTCACATTGACCTGCATCACGCTGGCCCAAGCCTCCAGCGCGTAACCTGCCAGCGGCCCTGGCTCTCCCAAGGCTGCCGCATTGAAGATACATGCATCGATCGCTTGGAAATGACTCTCCAGCGAGCCGGCAATACTGAGATAGTCCTCCCACGTGGCGCCGCGAAAGTCGATGGGCTGCAGAAGCGGCGCGCGCCCACCGTTCGCTTCGATGTCATCGGCGAGCGCTTCAAGTGCCGCCACGGTCCTCGCCATCAAGATCAACTGCGCCCCTTCCCGGGCGGCGGCTTTGGCGACGTGCAAGCCGATCCCACGGCTCGCGCCGGTGACCAGCACCACTTGATTGTCTAGATCCTTCATCGCAGCGCCTAGGAGAAGTCGCCGGCCCTGACGATGGTGTCGCGACTGTAATTCGCATCGTCAAGCTCCGGATAATCGAGCGTGTAATGAAGCCCGCGAGACTCTTTCCGCTTGAGGGCGCTGCGCACAATCAGATCGGCGACCTGAACCAAGTTACGCAACTCGATGAGATCACCGGTCACCCGGAAATTGCCATAAAACTCACTGATCTCCCGATGCAGTAAGTCGATTCTCGCCCGCGCGCGTTGTAACCGCTTGGTGGTGCGTACAATACCGACGTAATCCCACATCAAGCGCCGCAATTCATCCCAGTTGTGTGAAACGACGACTTCTTCATCGGCATCCGTGACCTGACTCTCATCCCACTCCGGCAATGGCGGACAAGGCAGCGCATGCTCAAGCGATTTGAGGATCTCCTCGGCCGCCGAATCAGCCACCACCAGGCATTCAAGCAGCGAGTTGCTGGCCATCCGGTTGGCACCATGCAAACCCGTGCTTGCGACTTCTCCAATCGCGAACAGCGATGGCAGGGTGGTACGCCCCACCAGATCCGTTACCACTCCACCGCAAAAGTAATGGGCGGCGGGCACCGCCGGGATGGGCTCGGCCGTGATGTCGATACCGTAGCTCAGACAGCGCTCGTGAACGGTTGGAAAGTGCTTCAACACAAACGCCTTGTCGCGATGCGAGATATCCAGATAGACACAATCGATTCCCCAGCGTTTCATTTCGTGATCGATCGCTCGGGCAACGACGTCGCGAGGCGCGAGTTCCTCGCGGGGGTCATAGGCGGCCATAAATGGTTCACCGCTAGGCAACAGTAACTTGCCGCCTTCGCCGCGCAGTGCCTCGGTCAACAAGAACGTTTTGGCATCGGGATGATAGAGGCAGGTGGGGTGAAACTGCACAAACTCCATGTTGGCCAGCGCGCACCCAGCCCGCCACGCCATGCCCATGCCATCGCCGGTGGCGACATCAGGATTGCTGGTGTAGAGGTAAACCTTGCCCGCGCCACCGGTCGCTAGCACGACGCACTTCGCCGCCAGGGTTCGCACCCGACTGCTTTCAACATCGAAGACGTAGGCGCCGACGCATCGTTCTGGCAGGGCGCCAAGCTCGCCCGCGGTAATGAGATCGATGGCCATGTGGTGGGTGAGCAACGTAATATTGGGATGCCTGCGCACCCTGGCCACCAGTGTTTCTTCGATCGCGCGCCCGGTGGCGTCGGCGGCGTGCACCACGCGGCGCTTGGAATGCCCGCCTTCCTGAGTGAGGTGAAATTCCACCTTGCCGGACTTCGAGACCCGCGTGGAAAAGGGGACGCCCTGCTCAATTAACCACTCGATTCGGGGCCGCCCTCGTTGAACGATGAATTCGACGGCGTCTTGATGGCACAAGCCATTGCCTGCCCCGACGGTGTCTTCGACATGAGATTCAATGGAATCGGCATGGTCCATCACCGCGGAAACACCGCCCTGGGCGTAGAGGGTGGCGCTCTCCGCCAGCTCCGCTTTGGCCAGGACTGCCACCGAGGCGCTGCCGGCCACGCTCAGCGCGACGCTCAATCCAGCCGCGCCGCTGCCGATGATTAATACATCATAAGATTCGTGCTGTGACATGCTCTGTTGTTATACTTTAAGTTAATCCAGCCCGACCGTTATTCCCGCCGAACTAACCGTGCAATTTACTGTCTATGACGTAGATTTTCTGTTGCTGTCGCCATGATAGGAGCGTTTAGAGTTGAGCGACAGCCAAGCAGATAGCGTACTTGTTACGCGGGTACAACAGGGCGACAAGCAAGCGTTCGACCTGTTGGTGGTGAAATATCAACATCGGATCACCAAACTGGTTTCGAGATACGTCAGAGACCCAGCCGACGCGCTGGATGTAACCCAAGAGGCTTTTCTAAAGGCCTACCGGGCACTGGGTAATTTTCGAGGTGATAGTGCGTTTTATACGTGGCTCTATCGGATTGCGATCAATACCGCGAAAAACCACCTGGTGTCTTTGTCCCGGCGCCCGCACGAGGTCGATTTGGAAGGGCCCGACGGCGAACCGATGCAGCTCGAAGATCTTCAGCAAGATATTGAGACTCCAGAAAATTTGATGCTCACCGATGAAATAAAGCGCACCGTGCTGGATACCATAGGTGCTTTGCCCGAGGATTTGCGCACCGCGATTACGCTGCGAGAGGTCGAGGGCTTGAGCTATGACGACATCGCGCAGGCGATGGAGTGTCCAATTGGCACTGTACGGTCACGAATATTTCGGGCTCGCGAAGCGATCGATGAGAATTTGAAACCTTTACTAGAAAACTAAACTGAGCGACTACGATGGATAAAGAAAAAATTTCGAGTTTTGTCGACGGTGAATTTGACCATTCGCAAGCTGGCGCGGTCATCGATGCGCTCAACGATGATCCGGCCCTGCAAGCGACTTGGAAACGTTATCACCTGATTGGCGAGGCGCTGCGTGCCCAAGATGATAATTTTGACGTCTTTGGGGTCAGCGAGAAAATCCAGGTGGATCTTAATAACGAACCCACCTTGCTAGCGCCCAGGGCAAAGCCTGCAAAAGTCAGCGTGCCCTGGTCTGGATTAGCAATTGCAGCGTCGGTTGCGGTGGTCACCGTGGCCGTGTTTCTCCAAGGTGGACCTGAGAGCGAGGGGCCGCAGAATGCGGTGCTCGACAATCCACCGCCGGTCGTTGCCGAGCCAGCGCCTTTGGTGGCCCAGCGAAGCGAAATTCAGTACCCAGAACAAACCGCCTCCCTCAGCATCTCGCCGAACACGCAGAAGCGCCTTGAGGGATATATGGTGAATTTTAACGAGCGCCGCTCGACGATGGGTGTCCGTGGCATGCCGCCCCATGTCCGCACGGTTGGCTTCGAGAACAAATAGCACTCAAGGTTAGCGAACGCCGCATATGTACCGCCTATTGTCTACCCTCGTGGTCGGTTTGATGACGGCGCAACTCGGCGCGGCTGAGCCGCCTGCCGAGCTGTTGCAGCGCATGCACGACGCGACCCGGATGCTCACCTACGACGGTATTTTTATTTATCAGCGTGGCCCCAGCATTGAGACGATGCGCATCATGCATCGCTATGACAGCGGGGTTGAAACAGAGCGTTTGATCTCATTGTCAGGGCCGCGTCGCGAGATCATTCGTGATGGCGAGCGTGTGACCTGCGTATTCGCCGATGATCAAGAGGTGATGGTCGAGAAGAATCCTTCGCAGAAAGTGCTTGGCCTTGAGTTCACGCAGCCCATCGACAAACTTGCAACGTTCTACGGTTTCTCGAGTGCCGGGCAAGATCGAATCGCCGATCGCGCCGCGCAAGTGGTTGCCGTTAATCCCAAAACGCCCGATCGCTATACCTACAAAATTTGGATCGATGAGCAGACCGGGCTGTTGCTCAAGTCGGTGATAATTGGCGGCGCCGATGAGGTATTGGAACAGTTGCAGTTCACCCAGATCCAAGTCGTGGACTCGATGGCCGACGCCATGCTTCAACCGGAAATCGTCGGTAGCGGTTTTACCTGGCGCTTCGATGCCTCTGCCGATGAAACCGGCGATCAGAGCGACATGGGTTGGGCGCCGAACTGGATGCCCGCAGGATTTGAATTACAAGATGAGAATATCGAGACCATGGCAACGAGCGAAATGCCGGTCAGCCACGCGGTGTACTCCGATGGTTTGGCGATGGTGTCGGTTTTTGTCGAGAAGCTCATGGACAACGGCGATTCAATGGAAGGTCATTCATCAATGGGAGCAGTGAATGCTTTTAGCCGCGTCGACGGCGAGCATCAAATTACGGTAGTTGGGGAAATACCTTTACCCACGGTTCGGCAAATTGCCGCATCCGTGGCCTATGAGGAATAAGTGGAGTAGTTACTCAATGAAAAAGACGATTCTGGCGACGTTTTTTCTAACTGCCTTGGTGAGTGGTCAACCGCTTTGGGCGAAGGTCTCAGGCCTGCCTGATTTCACCGAGCTGGCCAAGCAAAATAGCTCGGCGGTGGTCAATATCAGTAGCACGCCAAAAAAGACCACGGCATCGCGAGAGCGAAATTTACCGCCAGGCTACGAAGATCATCCGCTCAACGAATTTTTCGGCCGTTTTTTTGGCCAGGAGCCTGAAGGCCGAGGGCTGCCAGATCCGCGGTCGTCGTTGGGTTCAGGCTTCATAATTTCCGCTGACGGTTACGTCATAACCAACAACCACGTGGTTCGCAATGCGGATGAAGTGGTGGTGCGGCTAAGCGATCGGCGCGAGTTCACGGCCGAAATCGTTGGCACTGACGAGCGCAGTGATCTTGCGGTTTTGAAAGTTGAATCCGACCAGCCGCTGCCCGCGGTCAAGCTCGGAAACTCGGCCGAATTGGAGGTTGGCGAGTGGGTTTTGGCGATCGGTTCACCCTTCGGATTCGATCATTCGGTAACGGCCGGGATCGTCAGCGCGAAGGGACGCAGCCTGCCCAATGAGAACTACACGCCCTTCATTCAAACCGATGTCGCCATCAATCCCGGCAACTCGGGCGGCCCGCTGTTCAACCTCGAGGGCGAGGTGATCGGCGTGAACTCCCAAATCTACAGCCGCACCGGCGGCTTCATGGGTTTGTCTTTCGCCATTCCCGTTGATGTCGTGATGAATGTCTACGAACAATTGCGGGATTCCGGTTCGGTAACGCGAGGCTGGTTGGGTGTGCTGATCCAGGATGTTACCCAAGACCTTGCCGAATCATTTGGGATGTCGCAGCCGCAAGGTGCCTTGGTATCCAAGGTATTGGAAGACTCTCCGGCTGAGAAGGCAGGTTTCGATACCGGTGATATCGTAATGAAATTCAACGGCATCGATATCCGCCAATCGTCAGATTTGCCGCCCGTGGTTGGCTCTACCAGCGTCGGCGACAAGATCCCGGTGACATTGTTACGAGACGGCGCGAAGCAAGAAATACTCGTCGAAATTGGCGAATTACCGCGCAGCGAGGAAATTGCTGGCAACCTCGGCGGCGGCTCGAAAATGCCCACCACCGAGGACAAGCAGCTTGCTTTGAGCGTGGTTGAGCTCAATACCGAGGAGCGCGAGCGCCATCAAGTGAGCGGCGGTGGCGTGCTCATTGACGATATCGAAGACGGCCCCGCGTATTCTGCGGGGCTGCGCAAGGGTGATGTGATCTTGCAGCTCAACAATCAGAAAATCAGCAGCGTTGAGGACTATAAAAAAATTGCCGGCAATCTGACCGCTGGCAAATCGGTGCCTATCCTCATCCAACGCCAGGGCGGGCCTCTGTTTTTGGCGATGAAACTCCCCAAAGGGACCAGCTAAACGGATTGACGGGAGTTGCCTCTGGAGCTCACGTTGATCACGCGGGACCCTTGTCCTCTATGTGATACGTTCAAAACGGCATTGCTGGCGGACATCTCAGGCAAGATGGGCTTAACCATCGCCGACATCGACTCAAATCCGAGGTTAAAGACGCAGTTCGATACCCGGGTGCCGGTACTCCTGCTCGGTGACCATGTGGTTTGCGAAGCGCGATACCAACCGGAGCGGCTACGCCGCGCAATCGAAGGTAGCCTTTGATCCTCCCCTAAAAGCGCTGCAGTGCGATAGAATTTGCAACACCCGGCCATTCTGCGTCGTCGGGGGTCTCCGAGGACGCGTTCAGCATGGAATTCATCCGTAACTTTTCGATCATCGCTCATATTGATCATGGCAAATCGACTTTGTCGGATCGGTTGATTCAAATTTGCGGTGGTTTGGAAGACCGAGAAATGTCCGCCCAAGTCCTCGATTCAATGGATCTTGAGCGCGAGCGGGGCATTACCATCAAAGCCCAGAGCGTGAGCCTGGAATTTAAGTCGCAAGATGGTCAGCGCTACCAGCTCAATTTTATCGATACCCCGGGGCACGTTGATTTCAGCTACGAAGTCTCGCGCTCCCTAGCGGCCTGTGAGGGCGCGCTCTTGGTTGTGGACGCCGCACAGGGCGTGGAGGCGCAATCCGTCGCCAACTGCTTGACTGCAGTCGATCAAGGCCTGGAAGTGATCCCGGTTTTGAACAAGATTGATTTGCCTTCGGCCGAGCCCGAACGCGTGAAACAGGAAATCGAGGACATCATCGGTATCGACGCCAGTGACGCGCTACTTGTTAGCGCAAAAACCGGGGCTGGCATCGAGGCCCTGCTTGAGGCAATCGTCTCGCAGATCCCGGCGCCGCAGGGCGACGCGCAAGCGCCCCTCAAAGCACTGATAAGCGATTCTTGGTTCGATAATTATCTGGGCGTGGTGTCACTCATTCGCGTTTTCGATGGCGCTTTAAAGCGCAACGACTCAATCTTGGTAATGTCCACCGAGCGGCGCGCTCAGATCGATGAACTCGGCGTGTTTACCCCCAAGCAGTTGGTTAAGGACCGACTGTCGGCCGGCGAAGTGGGCTATCTTGTTGCCGGGATCAAGGATATCGACGGCGCTCCGGTGGGCGATACGATCACGCAACTCAAGGGCGGCGCAACGGCACCGCTGCCGGGTTTTCAAAAATCCAAGCCCAATGTTTTCGCGGGGCTTTATCCCGTAGATTCCTCCGAGTATGAAAGTTTTCGCGATGCATTGGCGCGACTGCGTCTGAACGACGCCGCGCTCAACTTCGAACCCGAAACCTCACAGGCGTTGGGTTTTGGGTTTCGATGCGGTTTTCTCGGCATGTTGCACATGGAAATCGTGCAGGAGCGATTGGAGCGTGAACATGGCTTGGAGCTGATCACCACCGCGCCGACGGTCGTTTACCAAATCGAATTGAAATCCGGCGAAATCGTCGAAATGGACAACCCTTCGCAGCTTCCCGAGCCCAACGTGATCGAGGCGATACGTGAACCAATGATCGCCGCGGATATTTTGCTCCCGCAAGAGTATCTCGGTGCGGTGATGACGCTGTGTATCGAAAAACGCGGCGTGCAAAAGCGCCTCAATTACATGGGCAACCAAGTGGCGGTCACCTACGAATTGCCGATGAGTGAGGTGGTAATGGATTTTTTTGATCGCTTGAAATCTGCGACCCGCGGTTATGCCTCAATGGACTATACGCTCACCCGATTTGCGGCCGGTGATATCGTTAAGGTGGATGTCCTAATTAACGGCGAGAAGGTCGACGCGTTGGACATAATGGTGCACCGCGAACAATCACAGCGCCGTGGCCGAGAACTCGCCGAG
>JBCCEV010000153.1:0-10294 GCA_039030125.1 Pseudomonadota bacterium
GAACAACGTGGCGAAGTGCCCGACGGCATCACGAGGACCCCACAAGCGGATCAATCCGATGGCAATAGTGGCCCCATCAGCTTCACCTGGCAGCAGGCGTCCCGTGAGCCTTCCTTCTGGTTGATTTCAGCTGGCCATGCGGACAAAGCCGTCAAGGCTGCCACCGGTTTGGTCCCAAATCTCTGGGCCGGTCGAGCGGATATGCCCTTCGCGATTGGAAGTGTTATCCCATTGGTTGGCGTACAGCACGCCGTGGTCCGAGGTATCGGCCATCTGCGTTGCGGTGCGCTCGGCCACGTGAACGTAATTTTCGGGATTGCTGTACGGGACGGCATCGACTTCGATCAACTCGGCGCCCGCAAGGCGCAACATGTCCTTTTTTTCTTGGCTCTGAGTGCGCGGGATAACAATGACCGTGCGATAGCCGCGCGTGTTGCCGACCAATGCCAAACCGATCCCCGTGTTACCCGCCGTTCCTTCAACGACTGTACCGCCGGGTTCCAGATCGCCGCGTGCTTCGGCGTCGAGAATGATGTACTTGGCGGCGCGGTCTTTAACGGAACCGCCCGGGTTCAGAAATTCGGCTTTGCCAAGAATGTGACAGCCCGTTGCTTCGGAGGCTTTGTGCAGGCGAACCAGTGGGGTATTGCCTACCAGATCGAGGAAACCGTCATCTATCTTCATAAAAATTGTGTGCTTGAGTGTCGTGTCGACGCATTTTACGTCAGGTCGACGACGAGCTTGCCCTGAGCTTGGTTGTTTTCCATGCGGGCGTGGGCCTCGGCAATCTCCTCGAGCGCAAAGACTTTATCAATATCAACCGAGGTTTCGCCGCTTTCAATCTTTTTGATGAACTGCTGCAAAGCGCCTAGGTCAAGATCGCCAGGTCCGCCAGAATATACGGTCAGCCTCACGCAATGCGGAATGTGTTCCATCGGTAAAAAGTTCTCCAGCGTCCAGGCATTACCCAGTATGCCGGCCATACAGGTGATACCGCCGGCGCGGCAGGCGTTCATGGAATCCTGCAGACTAGTGGTGCCAACGAGATCGAGTACTTTGTCGAACTCGCCGGTGCCGAGTCGACCGTTATCAATGATGACCTCATCGGCGCCAGCGGCTTTGAGCTTGGGCTTTTTATCGTCGCTACGGGTGGTGCTCGTCACGGTTGCCCCCGCGATTTTCGCCAGCCTGAGGGCCATCAACCCAACTGAGGATGTACCGCCGCGAATGAGCAATTGGTCACCTTCAGACAGCGCCAAGCCCCGGGAGAGAATTCCCCAGGCCGTTTGAAACATTTCAGGCAACGCACCCAGGGTGGTCCAGTCGAGCGAGGTCTCGACGGGGAACACACAACGTTCGGGAAGTTGTGCAATTTCCGCGTAGCCGCCGTCGAATTCACGGCCCATCCCGCCCATGAGCGCGATCACTTGCTGCCCCGTTTTTTGTCGAGTCTGTGGTGCATCAAGGACTTCGCCGACGCACTCGATGCCGAGCACGCGTGGAAACTGAACGCTTGGAGAGTGCCCTTGGCGCGTGAACATCTCAGAGCGGTTGAGTCCGAATGCTTTAACGCGCACCGTTACCCATCCGTCTCGCGGAACGGGCGCATCGCGCTTTTGGATCTCAAACACCTCCGGCGCACCGGGTTTCATGGCTACCGCCGCACGGTACTGCATTAACGGTCAGGCACCGCAATGCACGGGCGGTCGGCGGTTGATCCAGGGTCGCTGCTGCTCAAGCTGTGCCGCGAGGCGAAACAGGGTGGCCTCGTCACCGTAACGCCCGATGAACTGCATACCGATCGGCAACTCGTCGTTGTTCCAGCACAGCGGTACGCTCATCGCGGGTTGACCAGTGATGTTGTACGCATAGGTGAAAGCGACGAAATTAAGGATATCGATCAACCACTGCCCGGGTTTTTCGGGGTTGGGGTTGAATGCGCCGATGGCGACGGGTGGCACTGCCAAGGTAGGCATTAGCAGAACATCGAAGTTTGAGTCTTCGTACCAGCGCGCCATCTTCCGCGTAAAGCGCTGGCCATCCTCAACAGACTGCAAATAATCAGCGGCGCTAAGTTCAACCGACGATTGATACCAATCCCAGGTCGCGTCCTCAACGTCGTCGCGGGTTAATTCCCGGCCGATCTCGCGTTCCCAGTAGCGGATAACGTGGCCGGTGAAACTAGAAAACCGCGGGCCGAATAAACCAGGCATGTCGGGGTGCGCGAAGGTGTCGGGTTCGACCTCGACGACCTCATGGCCAAGGTCTTCGCACAGAGTAGCGCTGTCGATAACACCGGCAACACAGTCGGCATGAGGTGTGGTCGTTTCATGCCAACCCGCAGGCAGTTTGGTGATAAACCCGATCCGCAGTTTGCCTGGCTCAATTGAGGTTTCTTCAAGAAACGAACGCGCCACCGGCGGCGCCCAGTACGGGTCGCCGATGTCGGGCCCGCTCGTGACGTCAAGCATGGCAGCCGAATCGCGGACCGTGCGCGAGACGACATGCTCATAAATGATCCCGCTGCCCATGTCGCCAAACAGTGGGCCTAAAGGATTGCGCCCGCGTGAGGGTTTCATGCCAAACAGCCCGCAGCATGAAGCTGGGATCCGGATCGAACCGCCGCCGTCATTCGCGTGCGCCATGGGCACCACACCCGCGGCAACCATCGCCGCCGAGCCACCGCTTGATCCGCCCGGGGTGTGCTCAAGGTTCCAGGGATTGTGGGTTACGCCATGCAGGTCAGGCTCGGTAACCGGTGACCCACCAAATTCTGGCGTATTGGTTTTACCAAGGACAACAATGCCGGCTGCTTTTTGGCGGGCCACTAGTTCGGTGTCGATTTTCGACACGTAGCCCTTCAACGCCTTGCAGCCTTCATTGAATGGCGCGCCGGCGTATTCGGCGAGCAAGTCTTTCAACAAGAAAGGGACACCACAAAGGGCGGTGTCGTTGCAACGACCCGCGGCGACCTCGCGTTGCCAATGCAGAGCGACCGTTTTGGCCTCTTCATACATGGGGTGGATCACGGCGTTTAGCTGAGGGTTGACCGCCTCGATGTTGGCAATCGTGGTTTCGGTGATTTCCACGGGGTCAAGTTCGCCATTTCTAACCGCTTTTGAAATGGCAACACCATCAAATTCATACAGCTCTTCTATCATCGTCCATTACTCCCCAGAGGCCACGTTAAAAGCATGGTCTAAATCCGCGATCAGATCGTCCGCATCTTCCAGGCCCACCGAAAGCCTCACCAAACCGTCCGTCACGCCGGCGGCGTTGCGCACCTCAAGCGGAACCCCCGAGTGCGTCGTTGACGCGGGGTGACAAACTAATGACTCGGTACCGCCTAAACTAACGGCGAGTTTGAAAATTTGAAAGGCGTTTAGAATTTTGAAAACGATATCGCGGGGTTGTTCGACGACGAACGAAAACGTCGATCCTGGCCCGCTGCACTGGCGTTTATACGCGGCCCGACTCTGCTCGCTGACATCGAAATCCGGATGTAGCACCTGGCATGGGAAATGCGGATTTGAGGACAGCCATTGAGCGACTTTGGTCGCTGATTGCGCGGCTCTGTCCATCCGCAGCACGAGCGTCTCCATAGAGCGTGCAATCATCCAGCACGAGTGCGGATCGAGTTGAGTGCCCAACGCCGACCGGGTCTTCTTTACTTGGGCGAGCAGCGGCGCTTTGCCGACGACCGCGCCGGCGACCAGGTCACTATGCCCGCCAACATACTTGGTTAGAGAATAAACGCTCACATCGATGCCAAAATCGGCGGTACGTTGGAAAATAGGACCGAGCAAGGTGTTGTCACACACTGTGATCGGTGTGCCGTGACGCTCAGTTTTGAAATTGGTAGCGGTATTTTTGATCGTGTTGAGATCGATCATCGCGTTGGTTGGATTAGCCGGTGTTTCGATGTACACCATCTTAAGCGGACCACGGCTGGATGCGTCTTTAAACGACGCGCTAATTTGCTCGCTGTCAGCCAGTGCGTCGAAGGGCATGGCGTTGATGCCGAGGCTTGCAATCAAATTATGAAGCAAGGTTTCGGTGCCGCCGTACAGCGGGCTCGAGTGCATGACAACGTCGCCGGGTTTTAGAAAGGTTAGGAGCAGCGTGCTGATCGCAGCCATCCCCGAGCCTGTCACCGCCGCGACATCGCCACCATCGAGGAGTGCAAGTCGATCCTCGATGATTTCGAGATTTGGATGGTTGAAACGCGAGTAGATCAGTTGTCGAGAGTTATCGCCATCCGCGTCGGCAAGTCTTGAGGCTTCGAACCAATCAGCGCCAGCTTCGGCATTCTCAAACGCGAAGGTTGAGGTTAGGAACACAGGTTGTTTGACCGCGCCCTCGGACATCTTGGGATCGTAGCCATAGGACATCATTTGGGTCGCAGCGCCAAGGTCGTGATTGCCCAGACGCTTGCGATGGTAATCGGAACTCATTTTTCACACCCAGGTAAGCCAGGGCGCGATCATGCGCTACCTAGACATGCTTTGCGACTCCCGCAGCCAGGCGTTTTAATTGCTGACGGCGCGGAGATTAAGAAGGCGGTCTATTTCCTCCGCCGTCTGAGGCCGGAAGAACAGGTAGCCCTGCCCAAAATGGCAACCATTGCTCAGGAGAAAGTGCCGCTGGGTTTGTTCTTCAACGCCCTCCGCGAGGACGGTGAGCTGCAAGGATCGGCACAGCGCGATCACTGCCCGGGCAATAGCCATATCGTTTCCGTTGTCCGGTAGATCTTTAACGAATGATTTGTCGATCTTGATTTGATCGATGGGTAGGCGCTTAAGATACGATAACGAGGAGTAACCGGTTCCGAAGTCATCAATTGCCAGGGTAACACCCAAGGCCCGGAGATCATGGAGCAAGCTGATTGCGCTTTCGGCGCGGCTCATGATGAAACCTTCCGTGACCTCTAGCTCCAGGCACTTAGGGGGCAATGAGGTACTGGTCAGAGCTTTTTCGGTAACCCACAGTAGATCCCCGCGTTGGAATTGAGGTCCGGCAACGTTTACGGCAACGCGCTTAATTGGTGAGCCGTCCTCGCGCCAGCGGCTCATTTGATCGCAGGCTTTATTGAGGACCCATTCGCCGATCGGCACGATCAGTCCGCTCTCTTCGGCGGCGGGTATGAACTTGGCCGGCGACACCAGGCCGTGCTCGGGATGGTTCCACCGGATCAATGCTTCGGCGCCAATAATTTCGCCGCTGCGCATATCAATTTGAGGTTGGTAGTGCAGCAGTAATTCATCGCGGTCCAAAGCCTGGCGCAGGCTGTTTTCAAGCTGCATTCGCTCTTGCGCCTGGCGCGTGAGATCGCCGCTATAGAGGGCATAGGCATTGCGCCCGAGTTCTTTTGCTTGGTAGAGCGCGGCGTCGGCGTTGCGCAGCAATGTGTCGATGTCGCGGCCGTTGTCGGGGAACAAACAGATCCCGATACTCGGCGTAATGACGAGGCTGTTGCCATGGAGAATGAACGGGTTCTTAAAAGAACGAAGAACCTTAGCGGCAACTAAATTCGCATTGCTACTGTCCCGAATATCCTCAAGCAGTAACGTGAACTCATCGCCGCCCAAACGCGCGACGGTATCGTCATCGCGTAGGCAATTTCGCAGCCGAATTGCCGCTTGTTTTAGCAACTCGTCTCCCGCCGCGTGCCCGAGACTGTCATTGATGTTCTTGAAACGATCTAAGTCCACGAACAAAACCGCGCCGATTGTTTTGCGGCGCTCCGCCTGCGTCAGCGCGATATCAAGACGCGCGTTAAACATTAGGCGGTTAGGCAGGCCGGTGAGTGCATCATGATGAGCGAGATGCTCTAACTCCGCTTGGGATGCTTTCAAGTCTGTGACGTCTTCGCCGATCCCGATGACTTCCAGGACTTGGCCGAACTCATCGTAGCGGTTGACCGAGGTCCACGAAATAATACGCTCGTCGCCGTTGGCGGTTTCGGTGACCATTTCATGGCCTCTTACGCCACCGTGGGCCTCGAATTCCTTAAACAGGTGCTCCACCTGCGCGTATTTTTCTCCCGGATACATTGCGCGCCACAGATCCTTGCCGAGGATATCCTGGCGTCGCCAACCCATGATCCGACAGCCGGCGCTGTTGATCTCAAGTGTCTCTCCCGCTGGATTAATTGCCACGATAAACGATGGCGAGTTTTGAACAACGTGGGAGGTGTATTCCTTCAGGCGAGCCGTTTCGGCCAATGTATTTTTTAGCCGTTGTTCTTGTAAGACCCGGTCGGTGATGTCCTGGACGGTTCCGAGGGAGCGGATTGCTTCGCCTTGTTCGTTCCAATCGTGCTCACATCGGCCATGCACGAACTTTTGGCGGTTGTCTGCCATCTTTAATCTGAAGATCACATCGTAGGCGTAGTGCGGATCAGCGATCGATGCTTGATATTCTTTGTCAACCAGCGCTCGATCTTCTGGATGCACACGTTCCAAGAAGTCGGCGTAGGAAATAAAGCGGATCCCTACGGCCGGCTCGAAGACATTCAATGCTTCTTCTGACCACCAATGCTCGTCGGATGTCAGATCGAGTTCCCAGCTACCAATACGAGCGACGCGCTGCACGTCACGGAGTCGGCGCTCGGCGACGGCGAGCGCATTTTTGGCAGTGTCCGAGCGGACGCTGGCCGAGTGTTCGTCCTCGACGATCGTTGTCACAGAGGCCATCGCGATGACCCTTCCCCTCACAAGGCCGGAAATCCCTAGTAGTAGCGGCCTAATTCGACAGTTCTTGAGTAATTGCGCGGCCTTCGAGGCCGTCGCCCGTTAGCTTGAGGAGGAACTCAAGCACGGCTTGATTTACGATTTCCGGGCGCTCGAGGTGAGGGCTGTGACCGGCGCCCTTGGCGATAAGTAATTCGGCATTGTCAGTGATCTTGCTCAGTTCTAGTTGCGCGTTATGCCAACGTTCCTCGACCGGAGAATTCGCATTCAGGTGAGGATCACGGGTGAGGACCAGTAAGGGCAGCTCTGCAGGCAGCCGCTTCGCCGCGGCTTGCAGAGTGCTCTTTTCAAAATTCGTGAGTTCATCCATTTGCGCAAAAATCGCTTTGCGTCTGCTATTGAGGAAGCCAGCCGCCGCTTCGTAGCCGCTTTTACTCGCCCGTTGCGCTTCAATCTGCGCTTCGTCAATTCCGTGCGTTTGCACGGCACCGTGGGATGTGCGGCTCGGTAGCACTTGTGCGTTGGATGCTTCAATCAATATCAATCCGGCTAACTGGTCGGGGTGCAGCGCCGCGAACTGCCTGGCGATAAGCCCCCCAAATGAATGACCAATCAGAAGATAAGGGGGGGCAATGCTGGCCTCATCTAAAAGCACTTCAAGTTCGTGAACCGCTTGGGTTGATGTTCGGGGTGCCGGGCCAGAATCGCTCCAGCCATAACCGGCGCGATCATAGGCGCAGGTCTTTGTGTAGGCGCCGATCCGGTCTTGGAAGGTCGTCCACTCCACGGCGGCACCGCCGATCCCGTGGTTGATAACGATCGTGATATCGCCCTCGCCAACACAGCGGTAATAGATCCGGTGGGTCTCCAGGGTCGCGTAGGAACCTTGCGGAGTGACAAAGTGGACGAAATCATCGGCCGTAACCATTGTGGCGCTAATCAGCAAGACCGCGAGCGCAATGGTAATTTTTTTTAAATTAATCATCAGCATTGATACGAGTAGAGCACGCGCCGGGTTCAAGTGAGTCTCAAATTAGGCGTGCCAGGGTTTCCCGGTTGCCCTTTGCCGTTCGCCGCTTGGACTGGTCTTCGCGGGCTTGTGGGACCGGAGCCGCCGCAGCGCGAACCTAGTAACAGCAATAGCAAGCGCCTGTTGTGCTGGCTAGAAGCTTGATGAGAGGAGTTGGCCAGCGCTTGAAACTGACCGCGATCTTCTAGCCGGAGATCTCATGCACGATCCCCTGTTCGTACAACGAATCAATCTGCGCTTGTGTCAGGCCGGCCTCGGCCAGCACCTCGCGGTTATGCGCACCTTGATGTGCGGCGGGGCTCAAAGCACCGGTGTCCTCACCGGAGAATCGCCACGGTCCTTTGGGCAGACGCACGCTTCGATTGCCGATTTCAATTTCGTAGGTGGGTTGCATGGCCTCAGCCCAGGCGCTATCGAGTACATCTTTAGGATCTCGCACCCGTCCCACGGCGAGCCCACCGGCGCCGGAAACTTGGGCTTCGAGTTCTTCGAAAGAGCGAAACGTGCGGATCCATGCGCGTACCTCATCCATTAATGCGTTGAGGTTTGTGCGCCTCAAATCGGGCGTTGCAAAGCGTGGATCGACGCGCAGGTCGTTGCGGCCCATCATTGTGCAATAGCGGGAAAAAGCCGGCGACCAAACCGGCGATGTGATCAAGGTGACGAGGGTCCCGTCGGCGAGTTCGACGATCGGAGAATCGGGCGCGCTGAGTGCCCAGGGTTCGTTGTTGTCGTTGTCCAAATCGTTGATGAATCCATGCAGTCGTTCGTTGACGTTCAACATGGTCGCCATCATGGAGACATCGGCATGGGTGCCCTTACCGGTGGCATTACGGAGGTTCAAAGCGGCAAGGGTCGCGATTGCGCCTTCCAATCCGGTATAGAGATCGGCATGGCTCGAAGAGTCGTTTACCGGCGCCTCCAGGCTTTCGCCGTAATGGCGCAAGTGCGTTGCGGTTGCGCCGGATTCGGCTTGCACGGTCGGTGCGAACGCCGGTCGCCCAGACCAAGGCGAGTCTTGTCCATAACCCGACATCGAAACAAAAATCGTCGCCGGGTTTTGGGCGGCGACTTTTTCATAGTTAAGACCGAAACTCGCCATCGTTCCAGGTCTGAAGTTTTCGACCACCACGTCGGCTTGCGCGCACAGCTTGAAAACAATGTCGCGGGCCTGTGGGTAGTTGAGGTCGATACATAAATTACGTTTGCCACCGTTAAGCTGCAGGAAATAGCCGGCGACACCGGCGGCGGTGGGCGAGCCTGCGCGCGCGAGATCGCCCGACGGCGGCTCGACCTTGGTGACATCAGCGCCCAGTTCGGCAAGTATGCGCGTGCAAGTCGGGCCTGCCAGAACCCTCGTGAAATCAATAACGGTGACGCCGTTTAGTGGTTTCATCAATCGCCCTCAAACACCGCCGTGCCAGGGCCCGAGCTCTTCATTGCTTGGACACCGCGCTTGAGATCCTTACTTTGCCACATCGCTTGCAGCGTTTGCGTTTGCGCCGCGTCAGCGGCTTCCACGCCATCGTTGCAAGCGACGTTCACCAATTCTTTAATACCCGCGATCGCCATCGTTGGCCCAGCGGCTAGCTGTCGGGCAAGCGAGAGCGAAGCGCTTGCGAGTTCGTGCTCGGTGACCACCAGATTTATGATGCCCCATTGCTCAAGGACGCGAGGGTCGTAACGGCGACCGAGCATGGTGATTTCCCGCGCCCGCGCAGGGCCGGCCAAGCGCACCAGCCGCTGCACCGCGCCAAGCAGCGGTGCCAGGCCAATATGGACTTCTACCGAGCCAATCTCCGCAGATTCGGCAGCTACGATGAAGTCGCAGGCAAGCGCTAACTCGAAGCCGCCGCCCAGCACGGCACCATTCAATGCGGCGACGGTGGGCACCGGAATTGATTCCAGCCGCTTCAATGTTTTTGCGGCATCAATCGCATCGCTCGTCAGGGCGCCGACGTCGGCGCCGGCGCAAAAATGTCGCAGATCGCTTTTGATCAAAATCGCCCGCGCGCCGTCTTCTGCCGCCGACTCCAATGCGGCGCAGTACTGTTCGATAAACGCCCCTGTAATCAAGTTGTGCGGTGGGTTGTTCAGCGTTAGAACCGCGAGCGCGCCATCGCGCGCGCATGACATCAGTGTGGTCATGAACCGTTTTGTCCCAATAGTGTTAGTCGAGCTTTCAAGATACCGGGAATTTTTCACAGAACCAAACTGACACAATGGCTGTCGCCCTGCTTTCGCGAAGCGAGCTTGATCGGCTATGTTGGGGAGCCTCAAAGAGAAAGGAAGTGATCCATGTCCGCGCCAGCCGTACCTGCTTTAACCAGCGACGAACTAAAGCATGCGTGTGAAGTACTCAATTTTGATATGAGCGATGAAGAACTTGGGATTTACGGCGCTTTGGCTGCGAGCTTGGTCGACGGCGCCAACCTTATCGATAGTCTCGATGAGCCGCGCTTACCCGTGAAGTACCCTCGCGACGCCGGTTATCGGCCGACCGGGAAGGAGAATGAATTCAACGCTTGGTACCGCAAGGTCAACATTGAGGGTGCTACGAGTGGCAAACTGA
>JBCCEV010000154.1:0-10058 GCA_039030125.1 Pseudomonadota bacterium
CGCTGCTCGTTGGCTTGCTGTAGACCCACGTTGAGCTCCTATCGCAACACATCGTCAATGTCTAAGCAGTTGGTCAGGGTGTCAACTGGAGCGCCACAGAACAGCTCGATCAACGAGGCAGCCTGCTCAAAAGCTCCACCGCCCATCTGCACCGGTGCGCAAGGACACTGGAAATAACCAAGCTGTCGATGTTTTGATCCACTATTTGACGCCTCCTGACGTTGCACACATGCCAACGATCGCATATCCCTTCGATACTGAGTGATTGCGCCGATACCTGTTTCATTAACAACCTTGTCGTTGTTGATGCAGCAGAAGTCGAAGCTCATGCTTGCAACAACACCATACTACGCAGGCACTACGGGTGCATCGCATGCCATAGCATCGTGAGACGGGGCGGATGTTCGGCCAACTCAAGCCTGCTAGAGTTAGCTGCACAGCCGCCCCCGTCATCTAGCTGTCATCTAGTACTTTCATAGAGTGTTGGGCAAATAGCTGTGTACGCGCGGCCAAGGACGTCGTCGCCGTTGAGAATGGCTGGGATCGCGCGTTGTTGAATTGGGGTAGGTTGAGTGTAGCCGCCAGCGCGGACGCCAGCGAGACAATCGGCGTCTAAGCCGAGATCAGAAAAGGACATGAATGCTCCAAAATAGCGCAACACGACTCGTGAAAGGAGTCAGGTTGGCAGAAGGGACTAGCTTGTAGGATTTTCCGGTTAGCGAGCCTTGAGGGAAGCGGCGCTCTGTCGTTTGCGACAATTCGTGAACCGTCGGCGCCGCGGGAATCAGTAGTAGGGCGCGACCATACACAAAGGCTTTGGCATGTACAACCGTAGACCAGCATCGTTTGCCCATCCACGCACAGTTTTCCGACCAACGCGCACCCGCTAGCTTCGACCTTGACCGGGATTGCGCTCACCACGCGCGAAGCGCTCAAGCGCATCACTGGTACTGCGCGTTGTTTCTTGGATCCGCGCATTGGTTTCAACGCCGGCTTCGAAGGCAGCTCGCCAGGAGTCGACGTTTAATGGGATCTGATCGAGCGTCCGTTTGCTTTCTGTAAGGGTCGCAGGATCGAACTGCGCAAGTCGCTGGGCGACTTCACCCACTCGCTTTTCCAGCTCGCTGAGTGGTACTGACTCGTTCACCAAGCCCCAAGCCGCGGCTTGCTGGCCGCCGATCCGCTCCGCAGTTAACACCATCCACGCCGCGCGCTTGCGAGTGAGGTTAAGTGCCGTTGACGGACCTGCTGGATTGGGAAACATCCCAAAACCAACCTCAGGCATACCCATTTGTGCTTCGTTTGCCGCGATCGCCAGATCGCAACAACCGATTAAGGTCACACCACCGCCAAGTGCAATGCCATTGACCGCGGCAATCACAACTGCGGGATGATCACGGATCGCCAAATTAATTTCGCGCCACTCTTCAAGCGCGTGGGTGGACCCTTCCTTAGCCTGGGCCTCGACCTCCTTTAAATCGATACCGGCGCAAAAAGAGCCACCGGTGCCGGTTACGATCACCACGGGAAATTCGTTGCGCGCGCGCTGAAGACCGTCTCGCACACCGTCGCGTGCTTCCTGATTCATCGCATTACGCTTCTCTTCGCGATTAATACGGATCCAGGCAAAGTCATCATTAGCTTCAAAGTCGACCAAGGACATGAGTTTCTTAGAATGTTTGATTTAGGGACACGTTATAAAGCACAACGCTTGGCTGAAAAACCGAGCGTTTCACATAAAGCGCCACCTCAGAATGAACTCATCGTCAACCGGAGCCACCGAGGCGTCATAACGCTAAGCGGAGGATTCAGGGTTGAACTTCGGCGCACGCTTTTCCCGATGCGAAGCAATCCCCTCTTTTGCTTCATCAGTGGTGAAGCCCATCATCTCTAATGCCGTTGATGCGTCGAATGCTGGGCCCCCCATGCGATACCAATTATTGAGGGCATATTTAGTCCAGCGGATCGCCGAAGGCGCCCCGTCCGCCAAGCGCTGAGCGATTTCCAAGGCTTTGTCTTGCAGCTCTGCGTCCTCAACGCACAGGGAAACCATACCCAAGCGCTCCGCTTCTTCGCCGTCCATTGGCTCGCATAACAGCAAGTGATACTTCGCTTTCGCCATCCCACAAAGCAGCGGCCAATTGATCACCGCCGAATCTCCTGCCGCGACGCCCAAGCGCGTATGCCCATCAACAATCTTTGCCGATTTACCCGCGATAGAGATATCGGCGAGAAGACCGGCCACCAATCCAGCGCCGACGGCAACCCCGTTGATCGCCGAAACCACCGGTTTAGAACAATTGATTATGTTGTAGACGAGATCGCGGGCTTCTTTCCAGGCCTTTGCCCGCGAATCGGGTTTATCAATAATGTTTTCAATCATCGAAAAATCGCCACCCGCCGAAAATGCTTTACCCGCGCCAGTGAGTATGGCGACGCTGACATTCGGATCCTCGTCGATTTCCCGCCAGATGTAAGTGATCTCCCGATGTCCATCTTCGTCTAAAGAGTTGAACGTCTCGGGTTTGTTAAACGTGATGCGCAAGATGCGATCCGCGGGTGAATCGATTTGCAGGGCTTCGTAGTGGGCGTAGCGCTCTAGCACGGGGATCTCCTCGTCTGATCTTTTGCAAAAATAAGACGCCATTGTGCCGCGAAATGCCAGCCAATGCGCTCTCGCGGATAACGGTGCTAGACTCGAACGTGGGTATAAGCACTTGGAGAGGAGAGGTAAATGAGCGCAACAGCAACAGCGCTAGTCGGCTTTATTATGTGGTCAATTGTATTGACCTTCACACTGCTGGTCGTTCGCGTTAAAGCGTTCGCTGGCGGGAAAATTGCGTTTAACGGCTTTCAACCGGGCGGTGGGGACATGGACGCATTTGGGCAGCGAGTCACTCGCGCCCATGCCAATTCCCTTGAGTACCTAGCAATCCCCGTGGGGCTGTTGGGAATATCGATACTGACCGGTCAAGAAGAAATTACCAACGGACTCGCGCTGGTCGCCTTAGCCTGCCGCGCTGCTCAATCGGTGATCCATATGGTCTCGACGTCCGTGCCGGCAGTGGCGGTGCGAGCTAATATCTTTGGTGCTCAGATTTTTATTTTCATCTATTGGGGTCTGGCGATGCTGGGCGCAATCTAAACACGCAACCAGTAAGTGAAAACGGCGGGTATTTGCCCGCCGTTTTTTTTGGCCAAGAGATAAAAAATGCGGCCGAGGGTCGTTCTAAGTTGGGCCTGAATATTTTCTAGTAGCTCAAATCAAATTCGGGGATCTGTTCGCCCGGAAACCAAGCGTTGATTTCCTCTTCCTCGTAGAACGTCGTTTGTTCGTCCACATACCAACGGCCCAATCCGTCCTCTGAGCGCTTGACTCGGTAGACCTCGAACTCAGTGATCCCCTGATTATTAAATTTGTCGCGAGATTTTAGGATATTGGGAACCACGGCAATGTTGCCGCAGTCTGGATCATCCTCATGGCCGCGCGGCTCGCGGATATCGATTCCGAATATGGTGACCTCACCGGCTTCGAAAACTAGCCGCTGTGAGGCCGCCCACTTACCCACTTCCATACCGCTGGTCATATTCGGGGTTAAATGTTCGTAAGCCTCCTCGAAGCGGTGCTCTGCCATCGCCTTCACGTACCCTTCAACGGCTTTCTTCGGACCTATGTTTTCAGCGCACATAGGTTCGACGGCACTAACGCCGTGCACCGTGAAGACCGCGAGGATAAATAAGGCCGACCGCATGGTTTCATGGTAACAACACGAGAGATCACGAGCCATAGTTAGCCCCAAGCTCGGGTGGAGAGGGTCTCAGCGTTTGCTTTCTGAGCGGCACGGCGACGGTATCACCACGGATTTTGGTGTTGCATCGCAATAAGGAAATCCGCATTTTGAACGGCTCAGCGGCTAGAATCGTACCTAGCAGTGACTGATCCCTAACCGCGTGAACAAAGTGCTATGAATGAGCGTGCTCCACCCAAGAACATATTGATATTAGGCGGCGGTACCGCTGGCTGGATGGCGGCAAATTTATTCGCGCACGCTTGGGGTGGGCGCGGCAGCAAAATTACACTGCTGGAATCGGCGGCAATTGGGATCATCGGCGTGGGTGAGGGTTCAACACCCAAAATGCGCCGCTTTTTCGACCGTATTGGAGTGAGTGAAGCGGAATGGATGCCCGCGTGCAACGCCAGCTATAAATGCGGGATCCGTTTTCCGGATTGGTCGACGCGCAAGGGTTTCAAAAGCTATTACCACCCTTTTTTTTCGTTGTCCGACGACGAATCGATCCGCGCGTTTCACCACAACCTAACGTTACGCCAACGCAATCTCGATGTGCACGCTCACCCCGATGCGTTCTTTATTTCCAACCACCTGGCGGAGAATCGCCGTGCCCCGATCCCGACCCCTGGGATGGACTATGATTCCGAGTACGCCTATCACTTTGATGCTGGCCTCATCGGAAAATTCCTTAAAGACAAAGCGATCAACGCGGGGGTCGAGCACATAATCGATACCGTCACCGCGGTCAATCAAGGCGAGTCGGGTGACATCGCAAGCGTTGAGACCGAAGCTCACGGTGCCCAAGCCGCCGATTTCTTCATTGACTGCACTGGCTTCGCAAGCATTTTGATTTGTAAAACCTTAGGTGTGAACTTTAAGTCCTACACCGACATCTTATTCAACGACCGTGCGGTTGCCATGCCGACACCGCTCGATGGCGATACCCTCCCCTCAGAAACCGTGTCGACAGCCCTCAAATATGGTTGGGTGTGGAAAATCCCGCTGACCAATCGCTTCGGAAATGGTTACGTTTATTCGTCGAGCTATATTGACGAAGCACAAGCGGAGCAGGAACTGCGCCAGCATCTGGGACTTGAAGACGACCCCGTTGAAGCACGCCATCTCAAAATGCGGGTGGGACGCCTCGAACATCCATGGGAAAAAAACTGCCTCGCGGTCGGCTTGTCGCAAGGGTTTATTGAACCGCTCGAGGCGACGGCGTTAATGATCGTGCAGGACACGCTGGAGAATTTCATTGATTCCTATGAGAACGGTGGCTACTCCGATCTGAACCGGCCGCAGTTCAATCGAAAAGTCAACGCGATCTTTGATGCCGTCAAAGACTACATCTTTATGCACTACAAACTGAATTCCCGCGAAGACACCGATTACTGGGTCGACAATCGCGAGAACGAGAACGTTTCCGACTCTATCGCTGAAATCTTGCGGGTATGGGACAAGGGCGGCGACCTCCTTCAAGAGCTGCGTCGCCAAGCGGGCAATCTTGCCTACAGTCCCACCTCTTGGTTTTGTATCCTCACCGGCATGGGACGCCTACCGCGCAAGCCCAAAAAGCCGAGCAAGAAGTTTCGGGTGCATGATCCCAAAGACATGAGGCGCCTGTGCACGGACATGATTGAGAACTTCCCCGATCACCGCGCCGCACTGGACAGCTTGGCGGATTAGGTGGCCGTCAGGGCGCGACGATAGTGGCGGAGACCAGCGTTGGGCCGACGTTCTTGCCGTCGTGGGCGCGCGCTTCGCAGCGCACCGCTTCACCGGGATCGACGAGCTGGCCGCCGGCCTCCTGCGGCGTTAACCCGCCTGAACCTTCGAACGGGCCATGAACGACGTCCGAGCGTAATTGGTCATTGGCATACATCTCAACGTTAACCGTTACGAAGTCGCCCTCAAAGTCGCTCACCGAAAAACCGCACTGCGCCATCGAAAAGCCCAAAAATGCGGGCTCAAAAGCTGGCGTCACTGAAATCATCATCGGCGCGGTGCCAATCAAACTTTCGACACTCTGGAAATTGGCATTCATCTCCTCGGCGTCGGCTATTGTTCCATTCACGAAGGTGTTGGGAAAAGTGAGGGCGATCGCCGTCATCGTGGGAACGCTGACCGACAAGAAAACGAGCAATAACGCAGCGGATCTGCGTCTTAATGCCAAGGCCCCAAGAACGCCGAAAATCACCCCAAGCGCGATGGCGAAAAGTGTCATTTCATCAGATGGAAGAGCCGGGGGGATTTCAATCATGCGCGCTAAGTACTGGGCTCCGGCACTGTGACCGTATTCGAATCAACCGCAGTGGCCTGCTTGCCGTCATACGCGCTGACGCGACAGAAATAGCTTTGCCCCGCCGGCGCACCAGCTTCGATGACAAGCCCGGCCGCGTCGTCGTCGTCAACCGACACGCTTTCATTCGTTCTTACCCCATTGAAATAGGCCGCGTAGGACAAGCTCAGGTGATCGCCGTCAGCGTCGCTCGCCGTCCACGAACAAGATACCTCGCCAGGGATCCCCTGCGCGGCAACCGCGCTGACAATTGGCGGATTACCGAAAAACGCCGAAATCGCCGCGAAGTTCGCGTTCACCTCGTTAGCATCCGCCATGGTGCCGTTGGTGAACACGTTAGGGATCCCAAGCGCGATCGCGCTCATCACCGGCACCAACAATGCGAACAACAGCGGCACTCGCGCGAGACGCCTTCGATTGGCAAAAACGCCGCAAAACCCAATCACCGCACCAAGTAGAACTAACGCCCATGGTCCCAAAGGCACGGTCTCGATACTGAGCCCGCCGCCCCAAATCATGGTGCCCCAATTCTCTCCCCACATAGCTGCGACCTTGCTCTACGCCTGCGCTGATGCCTCAAAGACCCCGAACCCAGTGGAGCCTTTGCGTTACGAATCGATGAAAACGCGCTTTCATGGATTGATTAGAGCATCGTTTCACATTTCAAGCGGCGATCAAAGACGCAAGGTGGGTAATACACCTCGCTATTAAGGGACCACCACGGTACTGGAAACCGCGATAGCGCCGAGCTGTTTGCCGTCGTAGCCCTGCGCCTCGCAGCGATAATCCTGGCCGCTGGAGATCGGCAGGATTGGCAGATCGGTGGTGGATACCGAGCCCGCGAACACCGCCGAGGCCGAGGTTGCGATTAGATTGTCATCATAGAAATGGGACACGCTAACGCTCAGGTGATCGCCTTCGGTATCGATGGCGGAGAAATCGCAGCGCGGTTGAGGCCCAAGGCCAAGGTCCGGGGTCGAAGCTGTGATCGAAGTGACCGCTGGTGGGGTGCCAATGATCGATGCAATCGCGGCAAAGTTAGCGTTCACCTGCGCTGCATCCGCGGTGGTGCCGTTAGTGAATGTGTTAGGAACCGTAAACGCGACCGCGCCCATGACGGGCACGAGTAATGCGAAAAACAGCGGCACACGCGCCTTACGATGACGATTGGCCAAAACGCCACAAGCACCAATTACCACACCGAGCAGCAGCAACGCCCAGGGTCCTAACGGCACCGTTTCAATTGTGATCCCGCTGCCCCAAATCATTGCGCCCCAGTTTTCGCCCCACATGATGCATCTCCCATTTCTGTGCGCTCAACCTACCGCCGCGTCCGCGCAGCAGGCGAGTGCTTTGTTACCGCTCCTTCATGGTACGGATCCCGGTTTACACTACTGCGTAATACTTCCTTGAAAAGATTAACGAGATGAATTTTGACCTCCCCAAAGAGCTGACCGAGTACCTGGATGTGCTTGATGATTTCATCGAGCGCGAAATCAAGCCGTTAGAAGAGCAAGACGACAACATTCGATTCTTTGACCATCGGCGCGAGGACTCGCGCACCGATTGGGATCGTGGCGGTGTCCCCAGCCAACAATGGGAGGACCTCCTTTTGAAAGCGCGACGCCTCGCCGATGCTGCTGGCCACCACCGTTACCCCTACCCCAAGGCGTACGGCGGTCAGGGCGGCACCAACCTCGGCATGGCCGTGATCCGCGAACATTTCATGCTGCGCGGACTAGGGCTCCATTGCGATTTGCAGAACGAGCATTCTATTGTCGGCAACAACATGTGCCTCATGCTGATGGTCGCCTACGGGAGCGACCAGCAGAAGGACGACTGGGTCGAGGATCTCGCCAACGGCAACCGGCATTTTGCCTTCGGGATCACCGAGCCCAACCACGGCTCGGACGCAACATTCATGGAGACTCGCGCCGTGCGCGACGGCGACGAGTGGGTGATCAACGGCGAAAAAATGTGGAACACCGGCATGCACACCGCTTCGCACGACTTGGTCTTCGCGCGCACCGGCGGCGACGACGGCGATGCCGACGGCATCACCTGTTTCCTGGTGCCCTGCGACGATGACGGGCTAAAGGTTGAAGAGTTTATGTGGACGTTCAATATGCCCACCGATCACGCGCGCGTATCGCTCAATAATGCGCGCGTATCCCATGCCGACATCCTGGGTGAGGAAGGCGGTGGGTTACAGGTCGTCCAACACTTCTTTAACGAGAATCGGATCCGCCAGGCCGCCTCCAGTCTGGGTGCCGCGCAGTTCTGCATCAATGAATCGGTATCTTTTGCGAACGAGCGCGTGACATTCGGCAAGCGCTTGTCGAGCAACCAGGGCATCCAATTTCCCCTAGTGGAACTGCAAACCCAATGCGAAATGCTCCGCGCGCTAATCCACAAAACGGCATGGCAGATGGACACCTACGGCCCTTTTACCGTCTCCGATAAGGTCTCAATGTGTAATTACTGGGCGAACCGTTTGTGTTGCGAGGCGGCGGATCGCGCGATGCAGGTTCACGGCGGCATGGGCTATTCCCGACATAAACCCTTTGAGCACATCTATCGCCATCACCGCCGTTACCGGATCACCGAGGGCGCGGAGGAAATTCAGATGCGCCGCGTGGCGGGCTATATGTTCGGCTTCATGAAACAGCAGGCGCCCAAGGGGGTTCGGGATCAATGACACACGAATCAACACGTCCTGGCGGTTAGTCATTGAGCATCACATTGGCTTGCTGTTATGTTTACGCTCTTGGCGTGGGGACAGGTCAACCGCTTGCGTGGTGCGAAGCGGATCTCATTCGCTTGATTCAAATGGAGGTGGAACCATGTACTTTAAACGTTTGATCGCAACCGGGATGCTGATGCTCATGGCTGCCAGCACCAACGCCCAAACGCTCTTGATCGATTGGACCTACCTCAGCGACCCAACGTTTTTCGACACAGCCCCCGGCGCTGATTTTCGCTTCGCCACCATCGACGATGTCGCCGTTCCCGGACTCAATCCACAAGGCCATCTATCGTATCTCGAAGATACGATTATAGGCGTCTCCAGTGGCTTTGCAGGCGGCACCCTCAGCACAAAGTTAAACACCTTAACGGGGACCTACGACATCACCGCCGTTTCAAGTTCCGGAACATTCAATTGCCCGGCGTTTTTTTGCGGCGCCCTGTTTGACAATGCGCCGGCGAGCTTTGTGTTGAGCAACTTTCTGCCTGGGGCGGTTAATGGTGGGGCATTCGTCGGCACCAACACGTTTACCCTCAGTTTTGACACAGTGAGCAGCTTCAGCGATTTTGGCCGCTGGAGCGGTACCGGGTACAGTTGGTTACGCGGCGAAGACCTTAATTTGCTCCCGATCCCACCGGGCGTGATCGCCCACTTCAACGCAATCTCAGGCCTGCTGCCGGGGAATTGGTCAGGCGTCGCGCTACTGGACGTCAACACCTCGGTGCTAAGCGGTCCCAATTTGGGATATCAAGCGCGGCAAGTGTCAACAGTGTTCTACACCAACACCGATGTCACCGTTATCCCGATCCCGGCGACCTTACCGCTGTTGGTTTCAGCGCTGGGGTTACTCATCGCTCGGCGCCAAAGTCGCGCCTGAGACTGTAAGACTGAAACTCGCAGGTCAGCGGCCCACACATTTCAATAACACGCTGCGTCTGCACCGACGATAATATCGCCGGGCAACCATTTTCCGTGGGAGGGATCCTCATGCTCGCATTATCGTCCCGTGATCAATCTACCGCGCACGGCGCTTTTTTCAGTCTGGTTATTTTCATCCCGACACTGTGGTCACCAATCGCGAGCGCCAATCTGTCAGGGGCAACGATCGTCGATTACGCCAAAGGTCCAGTGATCGCGGTTGAATCACAAACCCCCAAAGTGATGCTGCAGATGTCGAAAGATGAGCGGTGGTGGGACAAAATCTACACCGACTATGACGACC
>JBCCEV010000155.1:0-9809 GCA_039030125.1 Pseudomonadota bacterium
GCGAGGCCGCTGCCTGCGAAGCAAATCGAGATGCAGGCGGCGAGCAATACTAGGGTGCGCATTTTCTTCTCCGACGTTGAAACTGTGAGGCGACCCAATAGCGATTCAGTCGCGATCTTCATTGGATATCCATTAGAACTTGTCGATGATAATGGTTCCGTTGCACAAGGTGTTTTCAGTCCCTGAATTACAATGTGTTTTTCGCGCCGGGGGGCTTGCCTGTGACTAATCCCCGCCGGTTGCTGTGGGGCGCGCGGTGGGCTCCAAGCGATTGATTTTAATCACCACCACCGGATCGGTCGGCACATTTCTCATCGGGCGTTTAGGCTCGCCCAAGAATTCGCTACCGACTGGAACCGATTCGATTTTAGCGACGATCTCCCAACCCGCGCGAATCTTTCCAAACACCGCGTAACCCCATAGATTTGGAGCCTGATCGCCTCGGTAGTCCAGCATTTTGTGGCGCGCGACGTTGATAAAAAACTGCGACGTTGCGCTGTGGGGATCTGAGGTGCGCGCCATCGCCACGGTGCCTTTTTCGTTTTTGAGTCCGTTGTTTGCTTCGTTGCGAATAGGCGCTCGCGTTTGCTTCTGCGCGCCCGAGAGATCAAAGCCGCCGCCTTGAACCACAAAACCCTTCACAACACGATGGAAAAGCGTGCCGTCATAAAACCCTGCGTCGACGTACGCTAAAAAATTCGCCACCGAAATTGGCGCTTGGTCGGCAAACAGCTCAATTTCAAAACTGCCTAGGTTGGTTTCGACGCTCACGACCGGGTTGGCGATGATCTCCTTCGCCAAAGCGTTATGCCCAAGTCCGGTAGCGATCAGTGCGGCCGCTAAGATAAAGGTACGCATGTCGGTTCTCGTAATTCTCATCCGTCGGTTTGCCGGGTTACGCGGGCTTGTCCCTGGTAAAGACCAGGGTGCGATCGTCGGATTGTTTGGGGTCATAGGCGTATCCGCCGGTGTTGAACCCCGTTAAATCGTCGGCGCGTTTGATACGATTGTCGATGATATAGCGGGCCATCCAGCCGCGCGCCTTTTTGGCATAAAAGCTCACAATCTTATACTGCCCGCTCTTGTAATCCTTGAACACGGGCGTGATGACATCGAGATCGAGGCTGGGCTGGTCCACGGCCCGAAAGTACTCGTTGGAGGCGAGGTTAACCAACGCGCGGCTTTTTGCGGCACGAGCTTGCTCGTTAAGCGCGAGTGCAAGCTTTGGTCCCCAAAAATCATAAAGGTTCGATTGCCGGCCGACTTCGAGGGCGCTCCCCATCTCTAAACGGTAGGGGAGGATAAGATCCAGCGGGCGCAGGACGCCATAGAGGCCTGAGAGGATCCGTAGGTGCTTTTGCGCAAACGTCCAATCGCGAGCTGACAGGCTGTCCGCCTCCAGCCCTTGATAGACGTCGCCGCGGAAGGCGGTTGCGGCAGGCCGGGCCTTCGTGTCGTCATACTTTGCACGCCAGGATTGATAGCGTTGCTTGTTCAAAGACGCGAGCTGCTCGCTGATCCCCATCAACGAGCGGATCTCGCTGGCGTCGAGCTTCTTCAGCGCCCTGATGAGCTTTGCTGAATCGCCGAGGAAATCCGGCATAGTCGTTTTCGCCACCGGCGGCGGCGTTTCAAAATCTAAAGTTTTAGCTGGGGAAATAACGAAAAGCATGAGCGGCGTCTCGCCTGGAAACTGGCCGCATATTGTCCGAATTTTGCCCGTGGATGTGAAGAAGTAGCGGTGGCGGTCTAGGGCGGCTCGAAGCGGTATCCGATCCCGTAGACCGAATGGATTAATTTTAGCTCAGGCGCCGCATCTTCGAGCTTACGGCGCAGGTTTTTGATGTGGCTGTCGATGGTGCGATCGGAAACTTCGCGATAGTCGTCGTAAATGAGGTCCAGAAGCTCGGCGCGCGCGTAAACCCGTCCTTGATGCGACGCCATAACTTCAAGCAGCTTAAATTCCAGCGGCGTTAGGTTTAGCGTTTTGCCGTTCAGGCTGGCGCGCATCTTAGGTGGGTCAATCAAAAGCGATTGCTGCGAGTCCGCTGCTGGCTCAGGCGGCTCGAGGCGTCGCAGCACGGCCTTGATCCGGGCGACGACTTCGCGCGGGCTAAACGGCTTACAAATATAGTCGTCAGCGCCGAGTTCCAAGCCGAGCAGACGATCAATTTCCTCGACTCGCGCGGTGAGCATAATGATGGGCACATGAGATTGTGCGCGGATTTCGCGGCAAATCGTCAGACCGTCTTTGTTAGGTAGTCCGACGTCGAGCAGAACCAAGTTTGGAGCAAGCTCGGCGAAGGTTTTTAGCACGTCGTTGCCATCGTTAACGATGGTGCTATGCATGTCATTGGAGGTCAGATAGTCCTGCAACAGCGCAGCGATCTTCGGTTCGTCTTCAACCACTAATATTTTTGGTGTGTCACTAGCCATGATCGGTTTCCAGCAAGGTCGCAATCTCAATTTTTATCGCGAGCCCTCCAAGTTCGGAAGGCTCCGCGCTTATCGAGCCCCCGTGGGCCTCAACGATACGCTGGCAGATTGCGAGTCCCAGGCCCGAGCCGGTGGCCTCATTGTCCTCCCTAAATAGCGGGTCGAACAGTCGCGGTAATGCAGACGGGGAGACTCCTGGGCCTGAATCCTCGATCAAGATAATAGCGCGCTGTTCATCGCTGACCGTTAAGGAGACGCGGGTCAAGGCGTTGTTATTGCCGTGATTCAGTGAGTTCGCAAGCAAATTCTCAAACAGTTGCAGGAGCCGCGATGCATCTCCGAGAACCTGCACCTCTGGGCTTACGCGCCGCTCCAGATCGCGCGACGCTGAACGATACTCGGCGTTAAATGCATCGACTGCGCGTTCGACAATTTCCGAGACGCAGCACTGTGAAAACGAATAATTGAGCCCACCAATGTCAGCAATTGCGAGTTGATAGAGGTCGTCGATGAGTTTACTCAGCGATCGCACTTCGTTAGCGAGCGAACCAATGGCCTGACGGTTGGGCTCGCGCACCCCATCTTCGATCGCTTCGATTTCGCCGCGGATGATTGCCAGTGGGGTTCTAAGTTCGTGAGACACATCGGCGAACCAACGGCGGCGGGCGCTTTCGTTTTGATCGAGGGTGCGCGCGAGTACGTTGAAGTCCCGCATGAGTTGCCCGAGTTCATCGGTTCGGCGTTCAGGAAGTTGCTGGGAGTAATCGCCGCCGGCGAGCAGACGCATTGAAGTGGCTAACGAGCGGATGGGTTTGGAAAATCGTTTGGCCCCCCAAAAGGCGGTGAAGCCTGACAAGACGATCACGATGGCGGCGGCAACGCTGACCAACAGCGTTTGCCGTCGTTGAAATGCCTGGGCGCGGCGGCCGCGGGGGCGATCAAAAGGTGGTGCGGCAATATAGCCAATGACTTGACCGGCGCTGCGGATCTCCACCCGCCGCAGCGAATCGTTCAGGGTCAATGGGCCCTGCAGCGTGCTTCCATCGGCGTCGAACAAGGATATTTCCCGCCACACAGGGCGCGGTGCAGGAGGCGGGCGCGGCATGATTGATTTTGACTGATGGACCGCCTCAGATAGCAGTACGCGCCACTGTCTGTCACTAAGTTCTAGGCTTCCCTGCGAATTAAAGCGGTCGGCTAATTCGTTCGCCACAATCTCCATTTGCCGTGTTTGTTCCGCATTGAGGAAGTCAATAAATGTCTTTTTGAAACTCCAATGGGCAAATGCGGCGAGCATCAAAATCGCGAGCGAACTCGTGACGATTAACAATAGAAACAGTTTGTGAGAGATGCGCATTAATAAAATATGCGCAGGCGTTGTCCAGTAAATCAAGCGATCTGCACAAACTACCGGGGATCCGCACATTCTCTCCACATTTCAAGGTTCTCATTATCCACATTGTCTCCATCGTCAATGCAGATTTGGTACCTAAGGTTTGCTCGTGGTTCTTAAAACTTTCAACTGATTTAGAGGACGAGATGATGAACAACAAATTTTTGATTGGTTTTCTTTTGATATTCGCTGCCGCCGTTAGCGTAGTAACGTTCAGCACAGCGAGCGCGAAACCTTTTGGCTTTGGTGGCGGTATGTTCTTCGCCGAACACATTGCCGCCGAGCTTGATTTAGATGAAACGCAGCGCGATGCCGTCGATGGGCTTTTTGAGGCGGCGAAAGATCAAGCCAAGCCGCACGTTCGCTCAATGATTGAACTCAGAGAAGAAATGAAAACATTGGCCAAGGGCGATTTTTTCGATGAAACCCAGGTGCGCGGTGTTGCCACGCGCAAAGCCGAGATCATGACCGAGCTCATGGTGATCAGAATGCGCACCCAATTCCAAATGCGAGAGCTGTTGAGTGATACCCAGGCTGAAAAGCTTGAAGCGTTGATGGCTGAGCGTGGACCCCAAGGTGGCCGTTGGCGTTAAGTGCTAAAGATTGGCCGGTATCACGAACATTGCAATGGACCCGACGATGAAGCACACCGTCGCCACCAAGAACGTGTAACCAACGATGTCTCCAAAGCGCATTCTAGTCACCGCCAGGATGGGAATGGCAAAGAAGGGCTGGATCAAGTTAGAGACCGAGTCACCGTAGGCGTAGGCAAGCGTCACCGTCACCACCGAAACGTCGAGTTGTCCCGCGGCCGGAATCAAAAAGGGTGCTTCAATCATCCATTTTGAGCCGGCCGAGGGGACAAATAGATTCATGAAACCTGAATAGACGTAAACCACCCAGGGATAGGTTTGCGTTGTTGCGATACTGGCAAACAGGTCGCCAAGCCATTTTCCCAAGCCGGTGTATTGGAGCAATCCGAAGATCCCGGCGTAGAACGGAAATTGCACAATGATCCCCCACGCACCGTCCACCCCTTCTCGGCAAGCGCGCAGGAATGAGGTGGGTCGACCATGCAGCAGTAACGCGGCGACTAAGAAAGTGATGTTATAGGCGTTGATCGTCCAACTGGTGCCGAAACCCTTGGTGGCGATTGAGTGTCCCAGCGGATAAGCGAGCAGGATCACGGCTAATATGATCCAGCCCCGAAATTGATCAAGATATTGAGCCGGCGTTGTCGCCTTGGGATCCTCGGGAGGCGGTTTGGGCAATATCTTTTCGACCTGCTCACGGGTCATCGTTCGCGCCTCGCGGGGGTGTAATATGCAAACGGTGAGTAGCGCGATCGGTGCAATGACAAACAGATACACGATGTTGAAGTGCGCAAACAACGTTTCGGTCACCGGATAAAGGCGGTCGACGACCGCCGCTTCGCCGACGAGCAGCGGGTTGTCCGGGGTCGCTAATATCAGCGGCGCGGAACCCGACAGGCCGCCGTGCCAGACCGTGCCAATGCCAATGTAGGCCGAGCAAATCAGCACGCGAACATCGACCTTCGGATTATTTTTTAAAACAAACGGCGTGAACAGCGCGCAGGAAACAAGGCAAAACGCCCAATTCAGGTAGCCGGTGATCAGCGAAAATATTCCGGCGAGTAAAATCGCCTGTATCGGCTTGTCCGGGTTGGGGCGTGATGCGAGCCAACTAAAAAAATTATAGACGGGCCGCGAGGCCACACAGGCATGCGCGGCGACCATGGCAATGGTGAATTGCATAGCCAGGCCGAGTAGTTTCCAAACGCCGTCTCCCCAGGCAATCACGGTTTCTTCGACCCCGGCGCCCGCGCCAACAACGCATAGCACCATCGCGAGTGCGGTGAGCGTGAGACACACGATCCAGGCGTCCGGGACCCAGCGCTCGGTGATATCCGTTAAGCCAATTCCAGCGCGTCTAAACAGATCAAGCATTGTTCCCCCTTGGTGGCGCACCGGAGAATGCGCGCGAAACCGCATATGTTACAAGAACATGGTGTCCTGCAACGAAGCTTGTAATAAACTTCCACGCGAGGATCAGCGATGCGAAACCTACCGCCAATTTCGAGCCTGTTAAACGACGCTCAAATCGACAGACTCCGGGCCCGCTCCGATTTATGGGGCGGTTATTTGGTGGCGCACGCGTGGCTGGTGATCGCCGCCGCCTGCGCCTTATTCATATGGATACCCCACCCGCTGACGTATTTGGCGGCGGTCGTGATCATTGGTTCGCGGCAATTGGGCCTCGTGATCCTCATGCACGACACAGCGCATAACGCTTTATTCAAAACGCCGGCTTTGAATCATTTTTGCGGCCAGTGGTTGTGCGCGTTTCCCATGCTGGCCGATATGCCGACCTATCGAAATTATCATCTCAAGCATCACAATCGCACGCAGCAAGATGATGATCCGGATATCGTGCTAACCGGCCATTATCCAATTACAAGAGCCAGTCTTAAGCGGAAACTCTGGCGGGACATCTCAGGCCAAACCGGATTTAGTCAACGCAAATCGCAGTTGCTTCATGCGCTGGGCTCTCCAGATTTGCGCGCGGGTCAGCGCGTGCGCTTTTTTTGGGATCAATTGGGTCGACAAACGATTGCAAACTTAACTTTGTTGTTGATATTCGCTGTGGTTGCCGACGCGTATCTTTACCTGATTCTATGGCTGGTACCGCTGCTGACCTGGCAGCAACTCGTGCTCAGGATCCGCAATATTGCCGAGCACGCGGCTATCCGCGACAGGAGCGACCCGTTCGGAAACGCCCGGACTACCGAAGTAACTCTTTTGGAGCGAGCGTTTATTTCGCCTTACTGGGTGAACTACCACCTTGAGCATCACCTGATCTACTGGGTATCGTGCTATCGATTGCCGCTGCTCCGCCATTTTTTGATTGCCAATGGTTTCGGCGAAAAGATGCAAACGGAGTATGGCTATCTGGCTGTGTTGAAGAAGGTCACCGTTGATGATGAGGACTCTCCTTCGTCCTCCGGCGGTTATCGCGCGCAGGGCACCTTCGGTACCGGCTTTGAAGCGTCGTAAGTGGCAGCCTCCGAGGGCGAGTTCGAAACACTGCGCGATCGTTTGTTTGACAGCTTTCCGGTCGCCCATCTCGCGACGCTAAGCGATGATCAACGCCCAGACACCACGCCTGTTGTTTTTGCGCGCGTTGGTGAAAGCTTCTGGTCACCGATTGATGGAAAACCTAAATCTAGGGTGAGATTGGCGCGACTCGAACGGATCACCCGGGCCCCGCGAGTCACCATCGTGCTTGACCATTATGACGACGACTGGACGGCGTTGTGGTGGGTGAGGGTACAGTGCCGGGGCGAAGTTATAGAAGGTGCGCACGACAATTGGGGCGAGGCGAAGCGCGCGCTACAAGCAAAATACGCTCAGTATGCGCTCGTGCCTCTTTTGCAAGAGGAACCCATCATGATTCGTTTTGAATGGGAGGCAATCAGCTGGTGGGGCATGCAAGGTTTGCAGAGCATCAGCGATTGGTTAGACAACTAGGAGAGCAAATCAAGAAAATCGTTGATCTCATCGAGCGCCTTCAACGTTGCCTCGCCATTGGTCGGCTCAACCAGAAAAGCAAATTTTGTGCAGCCGCGGTTTAGATGATCTTCGATGACGTCGATGTCTTTCGGCACATCGAACAAGACCATATCCACTTCTGAATGGTCGCGTTCCGCTTTCTCACAAGCAACCCGTAAATCATCTATTGGATCGCCGTCATAACGGCCATGTAAAGGGATCCAGCCGTCCGCGTAGTCGGCGACCCGATCGGCAACGTTTTTGTGATTTGAACCGATGTATATCGGTGGCCCACCAGGTGTTAACGGTTTGGGATAGCACCACGTTGGGCCGAAGTTCACGAATTCACTTTGGAATTCCGCTTCCTCTTCCCGCCATAGCGTCTGCATAGCCAGCGTGCGCTCCTTCACGACCTGCCAGCGTTTTTTGAACGGGGTACCGTGATTCTCCATGGCCTCGCGGATCCAACCCCCCGCGACTCCGAAAATGATCCGCCCTTGCGAAACCCGGTCGAGCGATGCAATCGATTTGGCGGTAACGATGGGGTCGCGCTCGGTCAGCAGACACACCCCCGTGCCCAGCAGCAGCCTCTCGGTGACCGCCGCGCAGCCGGCAAGCGCGGTGATCGAATCGTGCATGCGCGCTAGCGGCTCAACTAATTCGGGGTGATGGTAGGCTTTTTTGCTGCGTTCAATCGGGACATGGCTGTTCTCTGGGAAGAACAGCATATCGAAGCCGCGACTTTCAACCTCGCACGCCAAATCCGTAGGCGGCAAGGTGAGATCGGTAGGGAGAATGCAGACACCGAAAGAAGCGTCAGCCAAATTCATCGTTTAACACCGGGCTATATCACTTGTTTGGACGCGAGAGTACCATCTCTGGTAGCAGGTCTCATTCGCATCAGAGGGGAAAGCACATGGGCTGGCGTAAGCCTTTGGATAGCATCGTATCGACAAAGCCCATGGCCGACCTATTCCGCCATACCCTGCATTTGATTGATCGACCCCTGATGCGTTTGACCGGGGGCCGATTCAATATGACTCTCGGTTTGCCGTCGATCTTACTAACCACTATGGGCAGAAAATCTGGAGTGCCTCGCTCTTCTCCGCTCCTTTACGTGCCGTTTGAGGATGACATCGTGATTATCGGCACGCGTTTTGGTGGCAATAGCCACCCCGGTTGGTATTACAACCTGATTGCAGAGCCTAAGGCGACAGTTCTAAAAGAAGGTGAATCTTTCGAAGTTGAGGCACGCATGCCAAGCGACGATGAGCGCGCGATGATTTGGGAAACCGCAGATCAAGTTTATATGGGGTTTGAAAAATATCGTTCACGGGTGACCGAGCGCGAAATTCCGATGTTCGTCCTCAAACGCGTTTAGCGAGCTGTGCCAGTCCATCTGAAATTAATCATCGCCTGCGTGTTTTGGGGTACCACCCCGACGGTGGGCCGTATGGTGGCGGGCTTCGAAGCGCCGATGGTTATGGTGTTTTTTCGATTTCTGTTCGCCTGTTTGCTTCTCGTTTTACTTGCCTATCGCGCCAAGGCATTCGTGGCTCTGTCGCCAGCGCAGTGGATACGCGTCCTGTTTCTAGGTTTAACCGGGGTATTGCTTCACAACGGTTTTATGTTTTGGGGGATGGAATTCACCAACGCCTCGGTCGCGACGATCATTCTCGCGTTAATTGCGATCCAAGTGGCGCTCATCGACTGGGCGTTTTTTCGACAGGTTCCTGAACTCATCGCCGTCGTCGGGATCGTGCTGGGTTTGCTCGGGGCGGTGCTGGTGATTTGCGAGGGTGATCTCTCCGAGCTCAAGCGAGTTGGGATTGGCTTCGGCGAGGTGCTTATATTTTTAAGTGCGCTGGCGTGGTCGGTCTACTCAGTTTTGGGCCGCCCGTTGCTGATAAATCACTCCCCGCTGGCGGTTAGTAATTATGCGTGTTTAGTGGGTCTTGCGCTGTTGGTGCCCTTCGCCGCCAGCGACCTGGAAACGACCTTGAGCGTTGCCAATAATTTAGAAGCGCTAGGGTGGCTGGCGTTTTTAGGCCTTTTCGGCTCAGGTATTGGCTTTGTGTGGTATTACGAAGCGGTGGTAAAAATGGGCGCGATGGAGACAGCTTTGTATCTCAATTTAATGCCCATTTCCGGTGTTCTATCCGCCGTTTGGTTACTCGATGAAAAATTACACTGGTCGCTCTATGCGGGCGGCACGCTAGTGATCATAGGGCTGATCTTGGTTAACCGGGGCGAGCAGTCAGCCCCTGTCGAACCGGTTGGCGAAGTTTCCTGAGGAGTCGTTTGATTACACCCAACCAGTAAAGGTCAAATTGTATGTGTATGTGGGGCCCCCCAACTCGACAAAAATTCGGCGCGCGCGGGAAAAAGCGAACCTTTCCGAAACCCCCAAA
>JBCCEV010000156.1:0-9577 GCA_039030125.1 Pseudomonadota bacterium
GCAGGCCAGGAGGGAATCGAACCCCCAACCTGCGGTTTTGGAGACCGCCGCTCTGCCAATTGAGCTACTGGCCTTAAGTTTTCGTGCGTTTGTATTCTCCGACCAATCGACGCCAATCAGTCGAGGATCTTGGCGACGACACCGGCGCCAACCGTCCGGCCACCCTCGCGGATAGCAAAACGTAAGCCCTCTTCCATCGCGATCGGAGCAATTAACTTCACCACCATCTTCACGTTGTCCCCAGGCATCACCATCTCCACACCTTCCGGTAAATCAACCGCCCCCGTCACGTCCGTCGTGCGGAAGTAAAACTGCGGCCGGTAATTACTGAAAAACGGCGTATGACGACCTCCCTCTTCCTTCGACAACACATAAATCTCGGCTTCAAAATGAGTGTGCGGCGTCACCGAGCCCGGCTTGCAAAGCACCTGACCACGTTCAACCTCTTCGCGCTTCGTACCGCGCAATAGCACGCCAACGTTGTCACCCGCCTGACCCTCATCCAACAACTTGCGGAACATCTCCACACCCGTGCAGGTCGTCGTCTGAGTCTCCTTGATCCCGACAATCTCAATCTCTTCGCCAACAATGATCTTGCCTCGCTCCACCCGACCCGTCACCACCGTACCGCGACCCGATATCGAAAATACATCCTCAATCGGCATCAAAAATGGTTGATCAACTGGTCGCTCCGGGATCGGTATGTAGTCATCCATCGCCGCAACCAATTTCTCGATCGCAGGCTTGCCAATGTCACTCTCGTCACCTTCCAATGCCTTCAACGCACTGCCAATGATCACCGGCGTGTCATCGCCCGGAAACTGGTAGCTGTCCAACAACTCCCGGACTTCCATCTCAACAAGCTCCAACAACTCCTCGTCGTCAACCATGTCAGCCTTGTTCAGAAACACCACAATGTACGGAACACCAACCTGACGTGATAACAAAATGTGTTCCCGCGTTTGCGGCATCGGACCATCCGCCGCACTGCACACCAGAATCGCTCCGTCCATCTGCGCCGCTCCCGTGATCATGTTCTTCACATAATCAGCGTGTCCCGGGCAATCAACATGCGCGTAATGACGCGAATCGCTTTCGTACTCAACGTGCGCCGTCGCAATCGTGATACCCCGTTCACGCTCTTCTGGTGCATTATCAATCTGGTCGTAAGCCTTCGTCTCACCTCCATGCTTCTGCGCCGAAATCACCGTCAGCGCCGCCGTCAAAGTCGTCTTGCCATGATCAACGTGACCTATCGTGCCTACATTTACATGCGGTTTGTTGCGTTCGAATTTTTCCTTGGACATGGTGCTTCAGCCTCTCGCTTAATCGTTTGCTGTTTACACGTTGGGTTAGTGAAGGCCGGAACGCTTCACCACGACATCAGCGACATCGTTGGGTGCTTGTGCGTAACGGGAAAATTCCATCGTATAGGTTGCTCGGCCTTGCGTGCCGGAGCGTAAATCGGTTGCGTACCCAAACATTTCGCGCAACGGCACTTCGGCACGAATGATTGTGCCGCTTGGGGAATCTTCGGTGCCACTCAAAATGCCGCGCCGTCGATTAAGATCGCCATTGACGGTGCCAAGGTATTCATCTGGGGTGACGACTTCGACGTCCATCACCGGTTCCAGTAATACCGGCTTGGCGCGCTCGCACCCGGCTCGGAAGGCCATCGAACCGGCGACTTTAAAAGCCACCTCGGAGGAATCGACGTCGTGATAAGAACCGTCGTGCAAGGTCACTTTGACATCGACGACAGGGTAGCCGCCCAGAACGCCATTCATCATCTGGTCTTGAATGCCTTTTTCGACTGCGGGAATGTAATCCTTGGGCACCACACCACCGACGATTTCGTTAACGAACTCGAAACCGGCACCGGCCTTGTTGGGTTCGACTTTCAATACAACGTGGCCGTATTGACCGCGACCACCCGTTTGACGCACGAACTTACCTTCAGCGTCTTCGACCGCGACTCGAATCGTTTCTCGATAGGCGACTTGCGGTTTACCCACATTAGCGTCCACGCTGAATTCACGCTTCATCCGATCGACGATAATTTCTAAATGTAACTCGCCCATTCCGGAGATGATCGTTTGACCCGATTCTTCATCGGTGGCGACTCGGAATGAAGGATCTTCGGCGGCTAATTTTTGCAGCGCCATCCCCATCTTTTCCTGATCACTTTTAGTCTTCGGTTCAACCGCGACCGAGATCACTGGATCTGGGAATTCCATACGCTCCAAGGTGATCACATTTTTGGAGTCGCACAACGTATCGCCGGTGGTAACTTCCTTGAGACCGACTGCCGCGGCGATATCTCCAGCCCGAACCTCTTTGATCTCGTCGCGGGAATTTGCGTGCATCTGCAGGATGCGACCGAAGCGCTCGCGCTTACCCTTAACCGAGTTGTAAACCGTGTCACCGGAATTAACCACTCCGGAATACACGCGAAAAAACGCTAAGGTGCCGACGAAAGGATCAGTTGCAATCTTGAAGGCCAGTGCGCTGAAAGGTTCTTGATCATCAGAGTGGCGCGCTTGTTCTGTTTCACCATCTTCAAGCGTACCGGTGATCGCTTTGACGTCGATCGGCGCCGGCATGTAATCGATAACAGCGTCAAGCAGCGCTTGGACGCCTTTGTTCTTGAAAGCCGAACCGCAAGCGACTAAGACAATATCGTTAGCCAAGGTGCGTGCGCGCAGACCGGCTTTCAGATCTTCGACACTGAGCGACTCATTTTCGAGATATTTTTCGGTCAGCGCTTCGCTCGATTCAGCGGCAGCCTCAACCAGCGCTTCACGGTGAAGCTCGCAAACCTCGGTGAGCGCTGCCGGGATTTCATCCTCTGAGAAGCTCATACCCAAGGACTCATCGTCCCAACTGATGGCTTTCATCTCGATGAGGTCGACGATCCCTTTGAATTCATCTTCCGCCCCTATCGGGAACTGAATGGGCAACGCGTTGGCCCCTAAACGCTCGCGGATCTGATTGACGACACGTTCGAAATCAGCGCCCGAGCGGTCCATTTTGTTAACGAACGCTAAGCGCGGTACTTCATAGCGGTTCGCTTGGCGCCACACCGTCTCGGATTGCGGTTCAACGCCGCCCACCGCGCAGAACACCGCGACCGCGCCATCGAGAACTCTGAGCGAGCGTTCCACCTCAATGGTGAAGTCCACGTGTCCAGGGGTATCGATAATATTGATGCGGTGCTCGTCAAACTGCTCTTTCATCCCTTTCCAGAAGCAGGTGGTTGCGGCCGAAGTAATCGTTATGCCGCGCTCTTGCTCTTGCTCCATCCAGTCCATGACCGCCGCGCCATCATGAACTTCACCCATTTTGTGAGAAACGCCGGTGTAGTAAAGGATCCGCTCGGTGGTCGTGGTTTTGCCCGCGTCAATATGGGCCATGATCCCGATGTTGCGGTAGCGGTCGATAGATGTGGTGCGTGGCACGGCGGGTTCTCTTCAAAAATCGACGCTGCAAAACTATCACCAGCGATAATGAGAAAACGCACGGTTAGCTTCGGCCATCTTGTGCGTGTCTTCACGCTTCTTGACTGCAGAGCCCCGATTCTCAAACGCTTCCATCATTTCGCTGGCCAGCCGTTCACCCATTGATTTCTCACCACGTTTACGCGCGGCATCCACCAACCAGCGCATGGCGAGCGCGGTGCGACGGCTAGGCCGAACTTCAACAGGTACTTGGTACGTTGCGCCGCCGACCCGGCGAGATTTCACTTCGACTTTGGGCTCGACGTTTTCCAGCGCCTGCTTGAATACATCTAGCGCTTCTCCGTGCGAGCGTTTTTCTACTTCATCCAACGCGCCGTAAACAATGCGCTCCGCCACGGCTTTTTTGCCGCGCGACATCACCATGTTAATAAATTTGGCAAGTACGCGATCCCCATACTTCGGATCAGGAAGGATTTCGCGCTTGGCTGCTACGTGGCGTCTGGACATGGGTAGGAACTCTTTGCTTTATCCTTTGGGGCGTTTGGCGCCGTACTTAGATCGCCCTTGGCGACGCTCGCCTACCCCTGAGGTATCTAGGGTTCCACGTACGGTGTGATAACGAACACCGGGTAAGTCCTTAACGCGCCCGCCACGGATCAAAATAACTGAGTGTTCTTGAAGATTGTGGCCTTCACCCCCGATGTAGGTTGTGACCTCCTGGCCGTTAGTGAGACGAACACGCGCGACTTTCCGTAAAGCTGAATTCGGCTTTTTCGGGGTGGTCGTGTAGACGCGTGTGCAGACACCGCGTTTTTGCGGGCACGCTTCGAGCGCCGGCACGTTACTTTTTTTGATCTGGCGCTTTCGTCCTTTGCGCACCAATTGGTTAATCGTCGCCATCGTTCGAGTCGCTCACTTATAAAGAACGCGCTCACGGAGCAACCAACAAATCACCTGGCCGAAGGGCCGTAGAGCGCCGGGTCCGGAGAGGCCCGGGCTGGGTGTAAAGGAGATTGTTAGATTCCGCAGAGCAAAAAAACGACAGGCAGGGAAACCTGCCTGTCGTAGAAGCGGAATTATAGGGTGATTATTTTTGCAGTGTCAACATAGAAAACCGGCGAAATTCAATAATTTCACCGGTTTTTTGTGCGCTGCAACTAGGCACTCTTTGGATCCGCTTCGGCCTCGATGCTGCGAAGCTCGGCGAGGAGCTCGGCGTCGAGGTTTGCGGCCGCTTCCGCAACGGCCGGATCGTCCAATTCGCCCGATTGCCGCCGCTTGCGATCGGTGTGGTAGGCGAATCCGGTCCCTGCCGGGATCAAACGTCCAACAATTACGTTTTCCTTCAATCCACGGAGGTCGTCCCGTTTACCGGTTACCGAAGCCTCTGTGAGCACTCGCGTGGTTTCTTGGAACGACGCGGCCGAAATAAACGATTCCGTTGCCAACGAGGCCTTGGTGATCCCCAACAGAAGCTGTTGGAAAGTCGCCGGCTGTTCGTCACCACCCGCCGTCGCCAGCCGGTCGTTTTCCTCCATCACCCGCTCGCGTTCAACCTGTTCGCCACGTAGGAAGCGTGTACCGCCGGCCCGCAAAATCTCAACCTTGCGGAGCATTTGGCGAACGATCACCTCGATGTGCTTATCGTTGATCTTCACGCCTTGGAGGCGATACACGTCTTGCACTTCGTTGACCACGTACTTCGTTAACTCGACAACGCCTTTCAGACGCAAAATATCGTGCATGTCCGGCGCGCCGTCACAGATCACCTCGCCCTGCTCGACGTGCTCGCCCTCGAAGACCGTCACGTGTCGCCATTTCGGGATGAGACTTTCAATCGTCTCGCCATCGGTATCGGTGATGACCAAACGTTGCTTGCCTTTGGTGTCTTTTCCGTAAGACACAGTTCCGGTGGCTTCCGCCAGAATCGCGGGTTCCTTGGGCTTGCGCGCCTCAAAGAGGTCCGCTACCCGGGGCAAACCGCCGGTGATGTCTTTGGTCTTCAAAGATTCCTGCGGGATCCTAGCGACAACGTCGCCGACTTTGACGTCTTGTCCATCGTTGATGTTGACGATCGCGTCCGGCGGCAGGAAGTAGTTCGCCGGAATATCGGTGCCGGGGATCTTCAACTCATCACCAGCCGCATCCACTAATTTGACCATCGGGCGTGAATCCTTAGCCCCACCGGAGCGTTGCTTGAGATCCATCACAACGATGCTTGAGAGCCCGGTGATCTCGTCAACTTGCTTGGAGACCGTTACACCCTCAACGATGTCCTGAAAGACGACCTTACCGTCAACCTCAGTGATGATCGGGTGTGTATGCGGGTCCCAAGTCGCAACAGTTGCTCCGGCTTCTGCAGCACCGCCATCAGGTACGCGGATGGTCGCGCCATATGGAACTTTATAACGTTCGCGTTCACGACCGACGTCATCACTCACCACGATTTCGCCCGATCGGGAAACTGAAACGAAAGTTCCGTCTCCGTGATCGAGCGTTTTCATGTTGGACAGCTTGATCGTGCCGCCGGACTTGACGTCGACACTGTTGACCGCCGCTGCTCGCGACGCCGCGCCGCCGATGTGGAAGGTCCGCATGGTGAGCTGTGTGCCGGGTTCGCCAATCGACTGCGCGGCCATAACACCAACCGCTTCACCGATATTGACCGAATGACCGCGGGCCAGATCACGGCCGTAACATTGGGCACACACGCCATAGCGTGATTCGCAAGTAATGGGTGAACGCGCTTTGACGGCGTCGATGCCGTTGTCATCAAGCATTTCCACCCATCGTTCATCGATGAGTGTACCCGCCGGCGCCACGACTTCCTGAGTACTCGGATGCAGCACATCTTCGGCCATGACCCGCCCGAGGATCCGATCGCCTAAAGGTTCGATGACGTCGCCGCCTTCGATGATCGGGGTCATCGGCAAGCCTTCGTTGGTACCACAATCGACCTCGGTTACGACCAAATCTTGGGCCACGTCGACAAGGCGACGGGTTAAGTAACCGGAGTTCGCCGTTTTAAGCGCCGTATCGGCTAAGCCCTTCCGCGCGCCGTGCGTAGAAATAAAGTACTGGAGGACATCGAGACCTTCGCGGAAGTTCGCCGTGATTGGCGTCTCAATGATCGAACCGTCCGGTTTCGCCATCAAGCCACGCATGCCGGCCAACTGACGGATTTGTGCCGCCGAGCCCCGCGCACCGGAGTCGGCCATGATGTAGATCGAGTTAAAAGATGCTTGGTCAACCTCTTTACCTTCAGCATCCACCACGGTATCCGTGCCCAACTTATCCATCATTGCTTTGGCGACTTGATCGTTGGTATGCGACCAAATATCGACAACCTTGTTGTAACGCTCACCAGTGGTCACAAGACCCGATGCGTACTGCTCCTCGATCTCTTTGACGCTGCTCTCAGCGGCATCGATGATCTCGGATTTCTCCGCGGGCACCACCATGTCGTCAACACCAATGGAAACCCCGGCTCGGGTTGCATGATGAAAACCCGTATACATCAAGCGGTCGGCGAAAATTGCTGTTTCTTTCAATCCCACCGTGCGGTAACAAGAGTCAAACAGACGAGAAATTGATTTCTTGTTGAGGACCTTGTTGATGTAGTCAAACGACAAGCCTCGCGGCAGCAGCGCCGAAAGCATTGCCCTGCCAATTGTGGTTTCCACCACCTTGGTTTCTTCGATGATTTCATTGTTGTTGTCTTGATCGGTATCGGTTAGGTGCATTCGCACCTTGCAGCGCGCATGTAAACTCGCCGCGCCGGTTTCGAAAGCGCGGTGGACCTCATTTACATCGGTGAAAATCATGCCGGTACCCTTAGCATCGGCAGATTCCCGGGTTATGTAGTACAGGCCCAAAACGACGTCTTGGGTGGGAACAATAATCGGATCGCCGTTGGCTGGCGAAAGAATATTGTTTGTCGACATCATCAAGGTACGGGCTTCAAGCTGAGCTTCAATGGACAGCGGTACGTGAACCGCCATTTGGTCGCCGTCGAAGTCGGCGTTGAAGGCCGTACAAACGAGCGGGTGAAGCTGAATCGCCTTGCCTTCAATCAACACGGGCTCAAACGCCTGGATACCTAAACGGTGTAAGGTCGGCGCGCGGTTAAGCATTACCGGATGCTCACGGATCACCTCATCGAGGATGTCCCAAACCTCAGGCCCCTCACGCTCGACGAGCTTCTTCGCGGCCTTGATGGTGATCGCCATACCGCGACGTTCGAGTTTCGAGAAGATGAACGGCTTAAAGAGTTCGAGCGCCATCTTCTTTGGCAATCCGCACTGCTGCAATTTCAGCGTGGGGCCAACCACAATTACTGAACGTCCGGAATAGTCGACCCGCTTACCGAGCAAATTCTGCCGGAAGCGGCCCTGCTTACCCTTGATCATGTCCGCCAGAGATTTCAACGGCAGTTTATTGGTACCGGTAATGGCGCGGCCTCGCCGGCCATTGTCTAACAGCGCATCAACGGCTTCCTGAAGCATCCGTTTTTCGTTGCGCACAATGATGTCTGGCGCGTTTAAATCGAGCAGCCGCTTAAGGCGATTGTTGCGATTAATGACGCGCCGGTAGAGATCATTCAGATCGGAGGTCGCGAACCGTCCTCCATCAAGCGGCACCAATGGGCGCAGCTCCGGCGGCAGAACAGGCAGAACCTTCAGCACCATCCATTCAGGACGATTGCCGGAGTGCAAGAATGCTTCCATGAGCTTAAGCCGCTTGGTGAGCTTCTTGATCTTGGTTTCGGAATTGGTTTTGGGTAGATCGTCGCGGATCGTCTTGACCTCTTCGGCAAGGTCAACGCCTTTGAGCAATTCATAGACGGCTTCGGCACCCATGCGCGCATCAAAGTCATCACCATATTGCTCGATCGCATCAAGGTACGACTCCTCAGAGAGCAACTGCCCCGCTTCGAGTTCCGTCATGCCTGGATCAACGACCACGTAAGCTTCGAAGTAGAGGATGCGCTCGATTTCGCGCAAGGTCATATCGAGCAACAGGCCCATACGCGAGGGAAGCGATTTCAAAAACCAGATGTGCGCAACTGGGCTTGCCAGTTCGATATGACCCATGCGTTCGCGCCTAACCTTGGCCAAGGTCACTTCCACGCCGCATTTCTCGCAGACCACGCCGCGGTGTTTGAGCCGCTTGTACTTGCCACATAGGCATTCGTAGTCTTTGACCGGGCCGAAAATCTTGGCGCAGAACAGGCCATCGCGCTCGGGTTTGAAGGTCCGATAATTGATGGTCTCGGGTTTCTTCACCTCTCCGAATGACCAAGAGCGGATTTTCTCCGGCGATGCCAGCCCGATACTAATCGCATCGAAGTCCTCGACTTGGCCCTGGCTTTTAAGCAGATCGAGTAAGTCTTTCATAATGAATACTCCTTGGTAATCTCTGCCGCAGTGGCGTTAGTCGCGATCCAATTCGATGTCGATCCCCAAGGACCGCATCTCTTTGAGCAACACGTTGAACGATTCTGGCATTCCAGCTTCCATCTTGTGGTCGCCATCGACGATATTTTTATACATCTTTGTCCGACCATTTACGTCATCAGATTTCACAGTCAGCATTTCCTGTAGGGTGTAGGCCGCGCCATAGGCTTCGAGCGCCCAAACCTCCATCTCACCGAAGCGTTGCCCACCGAATTGCGCCTTCCCACCCAGCGGCTGCTGGGTGACCAGGCTGTAGGGCCCAGTAGAACGCGCATGCATTTTGTCATCGACAAGGTGATTAAGCTTCAGCATATACATGTAGCCGACCGTGACTTGGCGATCGAAGGCGACGCCGGTGCGCCCGTCATACAGGGTCGTTTGACCTGACTCGGGTAATCCGGCGAGGCGCAGCATGTGCTTGATTTCCGCTTCATGCGCGCCATCGAACACGGGGGTCGCCATTGGCACACCGCCTTTGAGGTTTCCAGCAAGTTCGAGGATTTCATTGTCCTTGAGTTGCTCAAGTTTTTCTTCCTGACCGCTGGCGTTGTAAACCTTGCCCAGAAAGTCTCTCAACTCAGTGGAATCTTGGGCGCGCTCCAACAGCTCACCAATTCGATGTCCAAGACCCCGGGCTGCCCATCCTAAGTGGGTCTCAAGCAC
>JBCCEV010000157.1:0-9533 GCA_039030125.1 Pseudomonadota bacterium
CTGCCTTCGATAAGGCTTCGGGTTCATGGATACTGTGCGCACTCAGCTCTCGATCGATCCTTTTAATGAGGCCGTTCAACACTTTCCCCGGGCCACACTCGACAACACTTTGGCACCCAGCTGCCGCCGCTTGTTCAATACACTCAATCCAACGAACGGGCGAGTAAAGCTGGCCGATTAACGCCTCTTTCATGCCTTGGATATCGTTATGAAAGTCAGCGTCAAAATTGTGCACGACGGGGGTGGTGGGGGCGGTGATTTCGACCGTGTCGATCCGGGCCGCCAACCGGGCCGCGGCCGGGCGCATCAGCTCGCAATGAATCGGCGCGCTAACATTGAGCGGCATCGCGCGCCGAGCGCCACGTGCTTTGGCGAGTTCGCAGGCCTTATCAATGGCGGCGCGGTGACCCGCGATGACGATCTGACCCGGGGCGTTTAAATTCGCGCACTGGCACACCAAGTCGCCTCCGGCCGCTTCTTGGCACACTTCGCTAAGCGCGCTCTGGTCGAGCCCAAGCACTGCCGCCATTGCTGTTTCGATACCGGCAACAGCCTCTTGAATGTAGCGCCCGCGATCGGCCACCAAGCTCACCGCTTGTTCAAACTTCAGGGCCCCGGCTGCGACCAGCGCCGAATATTCGCCGAAACTGTGGCCGGCCATGATGGCAGGTCTCATGTCGCTCGATTGGCACCAAACATCCCAGATCGCGATACTCGCGCAGAGCAGCACCGGTTGGGTATTCATGGTTTGGTTCAGTTTTTCCTCCGGGCCGTTTTGAGACAGATCCCACAGGTCGAAGCCCAGAACCTCAGAGCCCTTCGCGAATCGTTCGCGAACAGCAGGAAATCGATCGGCAAGTTCTTGCAACATGCCCTGTGATTGAGAGCCCTGGCCTGGAAAAACAAAAGCGAATTTAGGGTTAGACAACGGCGACCTACTCGGACTCGACGAGAAATTCTTCAAGCATTTCGCTGATGCGCTCGGGTACCCGTTTGGTGGTCTCCAAAACCGCCACATTGATCGCTTGCGAAAAAGACATTGCATCGGCGCTGCCGTGACTCTTAATGACAATCCCTTTCAGCCCCAAGAGACTGGCGCCATTATATTGGCGCGGATCGGCGCGGCGTTTGACACCGCTCAGCGCGCTCTTTGCGAATAATGCCGAGATCTTGTTCCACGGGTTCCGCGTGAATTCTTCACGGGCCATGTCAGCCAGCAGGCGGGCCACTCCTTCACTCGCTTTGAGCGCAACGTTACCGACAAAACCATCGCACACGACGACGTCGTATTTGGTTTTGAAGATGTCATCGCCTTCGGCAAAACCTGCGTAGTTCAGAGAGCTCTTTTCCAGCAGTGACGCGGTCTGCTTCACCCGATCATTACCCTTGATTTCTTCCTCGCCAATATTGAGTAACGCGACGGTGGGGCTGGCGCGATTATCGACGCTTTCAACCAGGACTGATCCCATCACCGCGAACCGAAACAATTCTTCGGAACTGGAGTCAACATTGGCCCCCAGGTCAAGGACGTAAGTGTGGCCTTTGATACCAGGCATTGCCGCACAAATCGCGGGGCGATCAACGCCTGGGAGAGTCTTGAGGACAAAGCGTGCAATAGCCATTAGTGCACCGGTGTTACCGGCACTGACACAGGCATCGGCCTGGCCATCGCGGACCAAGTTAATGGCTACCCGCATCGAAGAGTCGCGTTTGCCACGCAGTGCCGTAGAGGGCTTGTCGTCCATGAGGACAACCTGTGTGGCGTGTTCAATTCGCACGCGCTCGTCGAGGGCCAAATCGCGAGCGAGGCACGCTTCGCGCAGGGTTTCCTCTTCACCAACTAAGACTAATTGGAGATCTCGGTGGTGGGTGAGCGCGCGCTGGGCTGCAGCAATCGTGACCGGTGGGCCGTGATCGCCGCCCATCGCGTCCAGGGCGATGGTCGTCATTGGTCAGTGGACGAGGTCGCTTACTCCTCGTCGTCGTCGATCACCTGCTCGCCGCGATAGTAACCATCGGCGCTGATGTGGTGGCGTCGGTGAATTTCGCCGGTCGTCGGGTCCTCAGAAAGAGCCGGATTTCTCAGGCGATCGTGCGAGCGTCGCATGCCACGCCGCGAAGGGCTCTTTTTGTTTTGCTGTACAGCCATCGTTTTCTCCATTCAAACCTGAGCGATGTGCTCAAGTCTTGCGTTCATCGAGCATTCGCCGCAATTGGGCAAACGGTCGTCTGGTTTGGGAATGCGAGTCATCGTTATCCGCGCTCCCCTGGCGCTCGCACGATGCGCGGTCATGAAGCGTGACCATTGGCAAACCCAGGGTCAGTTCTTCGGCCACGAGGTTATCGACCTCCAAGATCCACTCCGGTGCGATAAATACATCTTCCTCGGGCCAACTCGACTCCTCAGTGTCGCTGGCAACAATGCGCAGCTCTAAATCCCGAGCGATCTCGAGTTCCAGCGCGTTCAAGCATCTTTGGCATTGGGCCAAGATGCGCCCGCTTAGCGTTCCAGCAGCCAGAATCGACCCGCGCTCCGCGCGCGCAAACCTTATATCGAGGCAAACAGGGCCCGCTAGAACCGCGCCGTCAGGCAAGTCGAGGGACTTCTGCGCGTATCGTTCTCCGCATAAGGGCTTATCGGCACTGATATAGTCGCCGAGGTGAACCGTCTCTGGCACTACTGTTGGCATCGAGCGCGCGTATTATAGAGCAAAGTAATGGCGATACTAGCTTGATTACACGAATATTTTTGGATGCGCGCGCCGGCGCAATCCGGCGGCGATTAGGACAGTGAAGTTGTTGTTGGCCTCATCATCGACCTACCGGCGCACGCTTTTGTCGCGGATCGTTTCGGATTTTGAATTTTTGGCGCCGGAAATCGATGAGACTCGGCATGCCAGCGAATCCCCTCGCACCATGGTGTTACGACTGGCCCGTGCGAAGGCAACCGTTGGTTTGGCACAAAGTGAGGCGGACATCGTCATCGCAAGCGACCAAACCGCCGTGATTGACGGCCGGTGTCTGGGTAAACCGGGGAGCGTTGAGGTTGCCAAAGCGCAACTTGCCGAGGCTTCAGGCCGCTGCGTCAGGTTTCTGACAAGCGTTGTGGTCAGCGCTCGTAACGGTTACCTAGCCGCCGATGTCGTCGCTTGCGACGCTTGGTTTCGCCCGCTTAGCACTGCCGAGATCAGTGACTATGTGGCGGCCGAGGCGCCCCTTGATTGCGCCGGCAGCTTTAAATGTGAAGGCCTCGGGATCGTGCTTCTCCAACGCCTATCCACCGACGATCCGACGGCCCTGATCGGACTCCCCCTGATCGCGTTGAGCCGCATGCTGAACGAGGCCGGCTACCCGCTTATCAGAGCCTGGAGAGGCGCCGGTTAAAACAGCCGCATCGAGAGCTCTGAGAGTGCCGTTTGCAGAACTTGAGAGCCGAAGCGTTTTGCGAATCCTTCAAACGTAAGGTCTTTCTTGGTGAAGTCGACGATTTTCTCTTCGCCGATGATTTCGCGCGCCACGTAGCCACTGGAGCCGAGTTCATCCACCAGGCCCAAGGCGAGGCTTTGTTCGCCGGTCCATAGCAATCCCGAATAAATTTCTTGATCCTCGGAGATGATTTCGCGCCGTCCTTTCACCACCGTATTGATGAACTGCTCGTGGATATCAGCCAGAAGTTGTTGAACATGACCAACCTCTTCTTCTTTAAGCGGTGAGAACGGATCGAGGAACGCTTTGTTTTCACCGGCCGTCAGCAGGCGACGTTCGACGCCCAGCTTCTTCATTGTCTCGACAAAACCGAAGCCGTCCATGCGTACGCCGATTGAACCGATGATGCTCGCCTTATCGGCGAAAATTTTATCGGCGGCAACCGCTACGTAATAGCCACCCGACGCGCAGATATCCTCGACCACGGCGTAAAGCGGTGTTTCCGGATACTTGGCTTTCAAGCGATAGATCTCATCGTTGATATAGCCTGCCTGAACCGGGCTGCCGCCGGGACTGTTAATGCGCAGAATGATCCCGGCCGTTTTTTCGTCTTTGAAAGCCGCTCGCAGCCCGGCAACCACATTATCGGCACTCGCGTCGCTGCCGTGCGCGATGATCCCCTGAAGGTCGATCAGCGCGGTGAAGTTGTCTTCACCGAACGAGGCCTCCTTGACCCATTTTGGATTGGCCAAAATGAGAATGGCGGCGAGGTAGGCGAACACTAAAAATTTGAAAAACACCCCCCAGCGCCGGTTGCGCCGTTGCTCCTTGAGAAACTCCGCCGCCAAACGGTTAACGAAGCGACTTTCAAAATTAGGATCGTTCGGTTGATCTGCGTCGGCCATGTCAGGCTCCTGTATTCTCCAAAAGGGTCTGCAATTTGGTGATTTCTTGGGGGAGGTCAGTGATATCAGAAATCGTAAACCATGGGTTGTTTTCTGCCAGCTCGGTTGCGCTATGTGCGCCATAGCTCACACAACCGTAGTGCGCGCCAGCATTGCGGGCCATTTCCAAGTCAAAGGTTGTATCGCCGATCACAAGCGCGTGGTGAGGTTCGAGCCCGAACTCGCTGACCAGCTCTAGAATCATGTCTGGGGCTGGTTTGGGGGCACTTTCGTCGGCACAGCGGCTGGCGAGGAAGTACTTGGTGAGATCAACCGACCCGAGCGCCCGGTCAAGGCCCCGGCGACTTTTGCCCGTTGCGATAGCAAGCAGATACTCGTCTTGCAAAGCCTCCAGTACTTCGAGAACGCCGCCGAAGGGCACGGCATTGCCGCCGCGATCAAGCGCATACAAGCGTCGGTAGGCATTGGCGATCGAAGCACACCCGGCCCTGGTGAGCTCCGGAGCCAGGGTTGCGATGGCATGCTCTAGGCTCAGCCCAATGGTCCTCCTGATGGCGCTTGGCGGTGGCGAATCGAAACCGCGCTCGGCGAAAGCCAACTGCATGCAAGTCACTATGGCACCGGTTGAATCCATCAGCGTTCCGTCCCAATCGAAGATTAGGATTTCCAACGCCGGGCGCGCAGAAAGACTCATCGTCGGGTTCAGCGAATACTCACCAAAACCACAGCCCTGGGCGTCATTGGATGACATCGGTCCATCCCGATGGACAGGGTCTGCATCGCGCGGCGGCGGGTGCGCCAATTTATGGTTTTGAGGGTGCTGCTAGGCATCGTTTCGTGCTTGGGCTAAAAAAACCTCGAGGTCCTCAGGTAATGGTGCGCTGACTTCCAAGGCCCCGGTAGCCAGCGGCAATTGAATCTTACTCGCGTGCAAGAACAGGCGCCGCAGGCCGCCGCGTCGGCAGGCACGATTGAAGGCCCGGTCCCCGTATTTCTGATCGCCTGCAAGGGGATACCCGATACTTGCCGATTGCGCGCGGATTTGGTGAGTGCGCCCGGTAATGAGCCGCAGGTGTGTCAGCGTGCTCGCCCCAAGATATTCAACCGATTGGATCTCGGTCAAGGCGGTTTGGGTGGTGCCATCTCGATCGAGTGCTTGGTCAAATTGTTTGAGGCCAGATGGGATCCGTCCGCAGTGCAGTGCGAGGTAGAATTTCCCGACGGCGCGATCGCGGATAACCTGATGAACACCGGCCAACGCTCGATGGTTCTTGCTCAATACCAGGCAGCCGGAAGTCCCTTTGTCGAGACGATGGGCCAAATCGACCGAAGGGGCATGGGGCCGTGCCGCGCGCGCGACGTCGATCAACGAAAATTCGACGCCGGTGCCCCCTTGGCTTGCCCAGCCACTCGGTTTGTTTATCACCATAAGCTCGTCGTCCTCGAACAGGATTGCTGCCTCAAAACGCCTCTGGGCGCCGCGCGGAACGCGTACTGGGTTGCTAGTATCGAGAAATAGAGGCGGCAAGCGAACCTGGTCCCCGGCCGCCAGGCGGTAGCTCTGTTTGATACGGCCGCCGTTGACCCGCACCTCCCCCTTGCGGAGGATCCGGTAGACCATGCTCATCGGCACGTCGCCGAGAATACCCTTAAGAAAATTGTCTATCCGGCGCCCGGCGTCGTCACCGCTCACCTCGACGTGGCGCACGGCGGTGCGTTGGCCTTGTTTTTCGTTGCTGCGCGGACGGTTCATTGCTATAGTCAAAGACGTTCAAATTGTCGACTCAAACCCGCGTTCTGGTTGGAAAAATCAAAACGAACGCGTGAAGCGAGAGCGTTTGATCGCACTGCGCAAAAGGTTGCGATTGTGGTGAACTTGGATAACATCCAAGGTCTCGGGCGCTTGCGGGTTTTCAGTCTAGCAAAAAGGCTCATCACAGCGAGCCGCAACCAACCGCGCTATTGGTTCGAGCGCATTGATTCGAGGGTTGGGAGCTCTGACTAAGTCCGATTTGAGCGTTTTCGGACTCGATCGAACGAACTGATCGGGTATTTAGATTAAACGTCTACGCGTTAATCCAATAACGCGTAGCTTTTTGGGAGCCAAGGCGCGCACCTCCATGATGCGAAGCCAGACCTTGTCCGTGACAACCGCGATGCGCCTGCCCGGCCCCTTAAGGAATTCCCATCATGAAACGAATGCTCGTCAATGCGACGCAGCCCGAAGAGTTACGCGTGGCCTTGGTAGACGGTCAGCGACTGTTCGACCTGGATATCGAGGCAACTGGCCGAGAACAACGTAAGGCCAATATTTACAAAGGCAAAATCACCCGTATCGAGCCCAGTCTCGAAGCCGCTTTCGTCGATTACGGCGCGGAGCGGCACGGCTTTCTGCCGCTCAAGGAAATCTCGCGGACCTACTTCAACGATCGCCAAAAGGGCGGCAAACCGAATATCCGTGAAGTGCTCGACGAGGGTACCGAAGTCGTGGTGCAGGTCGAGAAAGAAGAACGCGGCAACAAAGGTGCGGCGCTAACGACTTTCATTTCCTTAGCCGGCCGCTACTTGGTGGCAATGCCCAATAACCCTCGCGCCGGTGGTGTCTCGCGACACATCGAAGGCAGTGACCGGGAAGATGCGCGCGAGGCCATGTCGGCGCTCGAGATACCGGACGACATGGGATTGATATTGCGAACCGCCGGCGTTGGCCGCAACGCTGAGGAGCTGCAATACGACTTCGATTACCTGCTCAGGCTCTGGGATGCGATCGACGATGCGGCGACGAACCGCCGCGCGCCCTTCCTGATTTATCAAGATCGCAACATCATGATCCGGGCAATCCGCGATTATTTGCGAAACGACATCGGCGAGATCCTCGTAGATGACCAACAGCTCCATGACTCGGCGCTCGAATTCATGGGTCAGGTCATGCCGCAGAACAAGGATAAGCTGAAGTTTTACGACGATGGCGTACCGCTATTTAGTCGATATCAGATCGAAGGCCAGATTGAGACCGCATTCAATCGCTCGGTGCGCCTGCCAAGCGGTGGCTCGATCGTCATTGAACCGACGGAGGCGTTGATCACCATCGATGTGAATTCATCAAAAGCCACTCAGGGCGGCGACATCGAGGAGACAGCGCTAAAAACCAATCTCGAAGCGGCCGAGGAAGTCGCGCGGCAATTACGTCTGCGCGATTTGGGCGGGCTGATCGTGGTCGATTTCATCGACATGATGTCGAACAAAAACCAGCGGGCAGTCGAGAATCGCCTGCGCGAAGCCGCCCACCTGGACCGCGCACGGGTTCAGATCGGCCGGATTTCGCGTTTCGGTTTGCTGGAGATGTCTCGCCAGCGGCTGAGGCCTTCGCTTGCTGAGTTCAGCCATGAAATCTGCCCCCGTTGCGACGGGGTCGGTACCATGCGCAGCGTTGAATCCACCGCCCTGGCGGTCCTGCGTCTCATTGAAGAAGAAGCGATGAAGGACTCCACTGCCGCAGTGAGCGCACAAGTGCCAGTGGACGTGGCAACTTTTCTGCTCAACGAGAAGCGCCAGGACATTACGGGCCTGGAACAGCGAAACCGCTCGACGGTGCTGTTGATTCCAAATCAGAACCTGGAAACCCCGCATTTCGAGATCCAGCGGATCCGAGAACAAGATTCGGAACAAATCGGCCGTTCGCAAAGCTACGAAATGGTAGCCGAGGTTGAGAACCCGGCGCTTGATTTTTCACGGCCGGAAAAAACAAAAACCGAAGAGCCCGTGGTAAAGGATGTGACACGCTCAACACCGGCACCGCAAGCGAAAGGTCTATTGGCGCGTTTCTTCACCGTTCTATTTGGTGGACCTGCACAACCCGCGCCAGCGCAGTCCAAATCTAGAAACGATAGGAACTCTCGAAAGCGTGGTAAACGTGGTGGGCGGCGCAACACCAAATCCGGCGCTAATGACAACCGAGGCAACAGCAGAACGGAGAATAAGAACGCCAAGAACCCGAACGCCCAAGATCAAAATTCCAATCGCAACCGCAACAACCAGCAAAAACGTAAGGGCGAAAACCGCGCGGAGAACAACAACCGGCGGCGTAATCGTCAAGATGGCCGCGGTGATCAGCGGCGCGCCTCTGAGAATAAAAATCGAGGCAATCAACGCCGCCGCAACGAAGCCAATGGCAGTAAAGAGCAAGTGGCAAGGCATGACGATGACGCGGTGGATAAAGTTGCCCCACCCGATCACGAGGTGGATCAAAACGCCGCCGCCGCACCGCCAACAAGCCCACAGATTTTGAAGGCCGAGACACAGCCTAGCGAAAACGCCGCTAATGGCGGTGCTAATGAGGCACCTTCAGTGCCGCCAGAGACTGCCGCACCCGCATCCAATGAGCTACCACCGCCAGAAGTTACGGGCGAGCCCTCAGGTCAAAGTGAACCGCAATCAGCAAGCAACTCGGACGCGCCAGGCGCTCCAACGATTACCTCTGAGGAGCCGGCTGGTGAGAGCAGAGATCAAGTCTGACCGATTTGCTCGCGGGTGTGAGCAAATTGCAAGTCGGGCCAACGCTCCTCAGTGAGTTGCAGATTTACCGCGGTCGGCGCGAGGTAGGCCAGGCAGCCCGCGCCGTCTAGGGCCACATTTTCAACTGCTTTGCTGCGGAACGACTCAAGCTCCTTGTCGTCGACACCGCGGACCCACCGCGCTGTTTGAACTCGCGTTGCCTCGAACACGCAATCGACGCCGTATTCGTTAGCAAGTCGCCAAGCAACGACGTCAAACTGCAAGGGACCTACGGCACCGACGATCACGTCATTCTTATTCAGGTAGCGAAAAACCTGCGCCGCTCCCTCCTCGCACAGTTCGGTCAGACCCTTCAGCAAAGCTTTTGACTTCAGGGGATCCCTTGGGCGCACCGCGCGAAACAACTCCGGCGCGAAGTTAGGCACGCCCTTGAAATTGAACTTCTTGCCTTCGCTGAAGGTGTCGCCGATTTGAATCGTACCGTGATTATGCAAGCCAATGATGTCGCCGGGCCAGGCATCGCTGCTCGCCTCGCGGCCCTGGGCCATAAAAGTCAGAGCGTTTGAAATTTGCACGTCGCGCGCCAAGCGCACATGGTGGAGTCGCTTACCTGGTTCGTAGTGCCCGGAACAAACTCTCAAAAATGCGATCCGGTCGCGGTGTTGTGGATCCATGTTGGCCTGGATC